>JALNXR010000196.1 GCA_023230265.1 Bacteroidales bacterium
ATAATGGGTATATTTGTAAAAGGAACGATTCTTCTTATGATATGGATTTGAACATAAAAATCCGGGATAAATATGATTTTAGATTTCAAATCAATTCATATTATGATTTAGATCTGGATCACATATTAGGAACGGTCGCTAATAATTTTGCTTGGCTCGATCAGTTGACTGGTACAATTAAAAACTACAATTGGGATGTAACATTGCATGAAAAAAGATCACGCTAAATACTCTAAGCTTAAATGTTTCTATGTTCTTTTGTTTTTTTTGTTAATCGGGTGTGATAAACAAATTTACCAATCTGGGCGAGATACAATTAAAAGCTTTTATAACGGACGTTTTCAAATTGTGCATTTAGGAGAAGATACACATGTTCTTGTAGACAACCAAGAAAATTTAAATATCGCAATGGATATAAAAGACTGGGAATTTTTAAACGGCAAACTATATCTTTATGACAATCGTTTAGAAGTTTATATTGTTTTGGATTTACAGTTAGGACATTTTAAAAAAAGTAAAAAGCCATCTGATTTTTCAAAAGAAGCAGAAATGATATTATTAAAACTAAATATCGAATAAAGCTTGTAGAAGTAAAAACTCATATGTGAGTGAAATGTTACGCAACAGAACGAGTATCAGATGCATAATAGAAAGAACATTTTGTTAATCCGTGGAACGGGGTGTTATAAAAAGATGAAATCTTTTTTCTATGACGTATTTGCACGGCAGGTTACCGCAACCGACGGGCGCACTAACACAACATTCACCGCCTACAACGATTTGGGACAGGTGAGTTATACGCAGAGTTCTACGAACAAAACGTATTACTTCTATAACGGTCTCGGTCAGCGAGTAGCCGTTAGTAACGCCCTCGGTCAAGTCAGTCACACCGCCTACAACCTGCGGGGACAAACCATCGCCACATGGGGCACGTCATATCCTGTGGCGTATGAATTCGATACAGCAGGAAGAATGATCGCTCTCGCCACAACAAGAAGTAGCGCCTATGCAAATGTTAACCTCAACACTATGATCACATCTGGTGACACTCTTAGAGACTGCAACATTTCCGCACTAGACATTACGAGGTGGTACTACGATGAAACCATCGGCCTATTAACAAACAAAGTATATGCAGGTGGAAGCGGCACCGTTTACACTTACATAGAAACCGGCAAAATCGCTACCCGCGCCTGGGCGAAAGGTAAAACTACCACCTACGTATACAATAATCTCGGCCAGCTCACAAACGTCGCTTACTCCGATTCAACGCCTGGCATCACCTTCACCTACGACCGCTTGGGGCGCATAACTTCGGCAACAAGCTCCGCATCAACCTGTACCTTTCATTATAATGGACTAACTCTCGATTATGAAACCCAGGACGGCAACATCATCAAACGCAAGCAGGATGTTTTAGGGCGGGAGATTGGCTATGAACTCTATAATCCGGACGATTCAGGTAATCCCGTCAAAAAAATTATATATGGGTATGATTCGTTTAACCGCTTGTCCACCATCACCTCAATTATCGGCACTGAAACCAACACATTCACTTATGTTTACTTGCCGGGAACCGACCTTATAAGCGGTATGACTTCTGATTCAGGTATGCAATGGAGTCGCTCTTATGAATCTGGGAGGAATTTAATCACTGCTGTTTCAAACTCATGGAACTCCACAACCATATCCACATTTAATTACATCAACGATCCGCTTGGCCGCCGGTCTAAACGCACCGATTACTTCAACACATCGACTATAACCAACGCTTTTATCTATAACCAAAACTCGGAGGTTATAAATGCGACAATGAACGGTGATGAATATAATTGTGCTTTTGATCCTATAGGCAACCGACAAATATCTGTATATAATGCCCTCACCAACTCCTACACAGCAAATCAACTCAACCAATACACAGCAATTAACGGTGACATGTCCATCACTCCAACTCACGACGTTGACGGAAATTTGACGTGGGACGGACAAGAATGGTCTCATTCATGGGACGTAGAGAATCGTTTAACTTCTTCAGCTCCGAACTACTGGAGCATGACCAACGGAGCGACAAGAATTGATTACACCTACAACCACCAGAATCTGCGGGTTGAGAAAATTAAAAAACAGCTTTCCGACAGAGACCCCGGATATCCTATGACACCGGGAACCAATCCAGGCACATGGAACCCCATTAAAACTAGCCGCTATATCTGGGATGGTTTTAATATCGCAGCTGAAATTATTGTAGACCACATAACCCCCGCAACCAATATCAATTACTACACTTGGGGCCTTGATCTCAGTGGAACATTACAGGGCGATGGCGGTGTCGGCGGTTTATTAAGTGACACAAAAATTTCAAGTTCCGAAACCAACACGTATTTTGCTTCTACTGATGCAAACGGTAATGTAACCGAGTATCTCGATAATACCGGATCAGTCAAAGCCCATTATGAATATAACGTTTTCGGCCAAACAACGGCCAAATTAGGTTCCACGCCTAATGATTTCGCTTTCCGCTTTTCAACTAAATACTTGGAGCCCGAAACCGGATTGTATTATTACGTATATCGTTACTACGACCCGATCTTGGGCAGGTGGCTCTCCAGAGATCCAATCGAGGAGTCCGACGGACCTGAGTTATATCTGTTCCTGAAGAATGATGGGGTTAACAAGATTGACCTTTTAGGAATGTGGTCTGCTACAGGCGATTCTAAAGGAAAGTCTCGCCGTATTTACAAATGGGAGGCTGGAGACACACTTAAATCATTGGCCGAGGAAGTAAAGCTAGACTACCGTGAAGTCAGCAAATGGATGAAGTCTGAATCTTTCAAAAAATCTGGTAACGGTGCTCCGTGCAAAGTCTCTGTTCCCAATGTGTGGATAGATGCAGATTTGTTGCGAGGAGGCAGTTTGTATGGACGAACCGTTAACTTCGGGGGTACGATTGGCTCATTTGTAGGGACCGACTTGTTTACTTCCAGTAACTTCAAAGTTGAAACTGCCCGTACTGTTTCAGAGCTTATAAGTGTTTTGAATAGTAATCATGGCAAATTATGGGGGATGACAGTTTTTGGACATGGATCTAAAAGTGGCATTCTTGCCCAGTCAGGAGACCTTACTAGAGCCGATGAAAACTTAAAATGGGTAAGGCAACAAAGAATAATAAGTCAAGTCGGAAGCAACAACTATAAGCTTGCAAAAATATATATGATGCAATGTTATAGTGCATATGTTGGGATTGATGAAGGCGGTATTCATCGCGATTGGAATTCAAAGTGGAATACTAAAGCTGTTGAATTCTTTGGGTATAATGGCATGAATACCTTTATGCTAGATGGTGGTTGGAAAGCCTGGCCTTGGAATTGGTTTTAATGGAGGGAAAGACATGAAATATTACACACGAGTATTTTTATCAGTAATACCAATAATGGCTTGCATAAAAACATGCAGTATAAGTGATTTACATGAACAGTTTCCTAATGCAAAAAACATACATAAAATTCATGTGCAAACAAAAAAATATATGTTTCTTGCGATAAAAACCGGCGATACAGACGAAAAACATATGGACAAAAACCTGATCCTTGTAATTAATGATGCTTCAATAAGCCAATGGATAATATATGATTCATCTGGCCTTTATCGAGATTTCGATAATAGTCATACTCCGTCTTGGTTTCTTTATGATTCAGAAAAGGATAAAAAGAAATTGTTACCCGTGTCTGACCTTCCAAACAAGTCCTATGCACCCATTGTTTCTGAGCAAAAATCAAAAATCATGTTTGAGGAAAATGCTGTAAATTTAAATGCTGTATATTCAACCGTTGACAAATGCATCTCAGTTTATATTGGAAACGACAAGAATATGGCTGATTTTTACAACACTGATAGCGGTTGTATAGCAGATGATTATTTTCATTGTATTCTAGGCGGTAGAGTACAGTTTGTTGCGGAAGATAATAATATATTGAACTTAATAGAAAAATTAAAACACAAACAAGTACAATGATACATTGTCGCGTAGGGGCAAAGAAGTGATTTGGGTATGAAATTGACGAATGAGGCAGTGTTTGTGTTAGCGATAGAACGTGGGCTGGATGAATAATAGAAAGAACATTTTATTAATCAGTGCAACGGATTGCTATAAAAAGATGAAGTCTTTTTATTATGACAATGCGAGCGGCTGGTTAATAAAGACAACCCGTACAGAATCCGCTGACACACTTTACGAATACAACAACCTCGGTCAGCGAACGATGGTTAGTAACGCTCTCGGTCAGGTCAGTTACACAGCTTACAACTCGCAGGGACAAACCATCGCCACATGGGGTACGTCATATCCTGTGGCGTATGAATTCAATACGGCTGGCCGCATGATCGTGATGGCTACAACCCGCAGCAATGATTACGCGAACGTCAACCTCAACACCCTGCTGGCAGAGGGGCAAACTCTAAGCGACTGCAATATTCCCGCACTCGACATTACTCAGTGGTTTTATG
>JALNXR010000194.1 GCA_023230265.1 Bacteroidales bacterium
GGACGGAATAGCCCCGGCACCAAGAGGAGTTCCTCAGATAGAGGTCACATTTGATATTGATGCAAACGGTATTCTTAATGTTTCTGCAAAAGATAAAGGCACTGGCAAGGAACAGAAGATCAGGATTGAGGCATCAAGCGGACTGACTGATGCAGAGATCAAAAGAATGAAGGATGAAGCAAAGGCAAATGAGGCTGCAGACAAAGCAGAGAGGGAGAGAGTTGATAAAGTGAATGCCGCTGATGCAATGGTTTTCCAGACTGAGAAAAATCTTAAGGAGTATGGAGACAAAATCCCTTCTGATAAGAGAGGTGCAATTGAAAGTGCACTGGCCACACTTAAGGAGGCTCACAAATCCGGGGACATCTCTGCTATTGACAAAGCAATGGAGAGTATGAACGCAGCCTGGCATGCAGCATCGGAGGATATGGCCAAGGCTGCACAGAGCGGACCTTCATCTTCTTCAGCCAATGACGGATCAGGTTCTGCTGGTAACGACCAAAGCGGCTCACAGGGCAGTTCACAAAACGGAAGCAATGACAAAGAGGTTACCGATGTCGATTTTGAGGAGGTAAAGTAAGCGTGTAAGCGAGCGGAATGCAGAAGCAAAGCATTTCGCAAAGCGAAATAAAAAGAGATGTCCCGGTGAATGACAAAGCTAGTTTTGTCAGACACCGGGATATCTTCGTTTAAGCGGGCCGGAAGGTCCGCTGCTTCTGCATTCCCGAGCGGGAGCGACAACCGGAGCATCCGGCAGGATGCGACGGAACTAAGTTTTTTCATATATACTTTGGAAGGTAGTACAAAAAAGATAACTTTACTTGGAATTAATATAGTTCGTACCATAAACTAAACGATGGTTTATGTCTATTACGAAATTGGGCTGATGATTGCTAAGAACGAACAACAGTGAAAAGAGCGAACTGAATATGGAAAGTAGCTTTAAAAGAACTTTCCAACCGGCTTACGACTGATTTTAGAAAAAGATTTTCGGTACAGAGCCTTGAAAACAAGCGGAAGTTCTATCTGCTTTATACTCTGGAAGCGAATTTACAATCACCTATTAGGATTATTGAATTGAATCACAAAAATGCTCGCAATGGGAAGGCAAACTGAAATAAAAATATTCGAGAACAGGCAAGTAAGAACACTATGGGATAGTGAAAACGAAAAGTGGTATATCGCTATTGTAGATGTAGTTGCCTTACTTACAGAAAGTCCAAACCCACAAGTCTATTGGAGGGTAATGAAAAAAAGGTTAAAGGATGAGGGAAATGAAAGCGTTACAAATTGTAACGCTTTGAAAATGCCTGCACCAGATGGTAAAATGCGAATTACCGATGTTGCCGATACTGAACAACTTTTCCGATTAATACAATCTATCCCTTCACCAAAAGCAGAACCCTTCAAACTATGGTTGGCTCAGGTAGCTTCTGAAAGATTAGATGAAATGCAAGATCCTGAGTTGAGCATTGATAGAGCTTTGGAACAATACCTGAAACTGGGTTATACCGAAAACTGGATTAACCAGCGACTCAAAAGTATTGAAATCCGTAAAGAACTAACTGATGAATGGAAAAAGCGGGGAGTGAAAGAAGGAGTCCAGTTTGCAACACTTACAGATATTATTACCAAAGCTTGGGCCAATAAAACCACCAAAGAATACAAAGTACTCAAAGGTTTGAAAAAAGAAAATCTTAGGGATAACATGACTAATACCGAACTGATTTTAAACATGCTGGCAGAAGCATCAACCAAAGACATATCTGAAGCTGTGAAGCCAAAAGATTTTGAAGATAGCAAAAAAGTAGCGAACCAGGGCGGTAATGTGGCAAATGTTGCTCGTAAAGAATTAGAAGCAAAAACAGGTAAAAAGGTAGTCACATCCTTAAATGCAAAATCTGCTTTGGGTTTGCCAAATGAAACCAAAAAGAAGAAGTGATGGAATGATGGAATATATGTGCGGGCACTTCCACGGGCACAAATTAGAAAGACACTATGGAATTGACTTCAGATTGTGCGATTGTGGGGAGATCAATATGCACCACATTATTAGCTCAGTCTAAAACTGTCATTATCCAATACTCTCTTCCATATGAATGGCACCGGGGATTGGTATATTTTCTAATCTTACCATTCAGGTTTTCCATGAGATTAGTAGTATAAAATATCTTTCATATTTCCATTGGGTAGTCAAAAAAAGTAGTGAGATCGTTCCAATTTGTTCTCCAGCTTTTTGTGGATAGTGTCAGTTAAGAACCTGAAATTCATTCTGGAAATCGTTAATGATGATTTTTTTGGCTGCAATAAAGATTTATTTAGTTTTTATTCTTATTTTTATATTTAAAGAAAGTACCTATTGGTCAATAAATTTTTGAAGTATGAAAAAAGGATTTTTTTTGTTTTTTGTTTCTTTTGTGTCAATAACATTATTTGCACAAACAAGACCGGTAATAGAGTGGGTCTCTGTTCCGGCAGGAACGTTTTATATGGGTGCTCCGGCGATAAGAGATGAGACTTATAAAGATGCTCCCAGGCATCAGGTAACTCTTAGTGCTTTTAAAATGAGCAAGTATGAGGTGACTTTTAGTCAATACGATAAGTTTTGTGACGCCACAGGCAGGACCAAACCAAATGATCAAGGATGGGGTCGAGGCAATCGTCCGGTAATACATATCACCTGGGATGATGCTGTCGCATTTGCAAAATGGATGGGCTGCCGGCTTCCTACCGAAGCTGAATGGGAATATGCATGCCGGGCAGGGACCAACACTTCTTTCAATACAGGTGGTATTTTGACCACAGCTCAAGCCAATTACAATGGGACCATTCCTTCTAAAAACATTCCTGCCGGAGAGTTTCGTAAAAGAACATTGCCGGTTGGCAGTTTTCAACCAAATGCATGGGGCTTGTACGATATGCACGGCAATGTCAGGGAATATTGCAGTGATTGGTATGGAGCCTATGCAACGTCGGCACAAACCGATCCTAAAGGGCCGTCGACCGGGATGTACCGTGTGACACGTGGTGGTAGCTGGGACTGGTCTGCAACTCGTTGCCGGAGTGCCCACCGTTCTATGGATAAACCTAATCTGGGCGGACACTGCATCGGTTTCCGCCTTGTATCTATCAAATAAAAATTGTAAGCGAAAACAACTCGGTGTGCTTCTCTCCATTTTTTGATTTGTCCGGTCGTTTAAATGACATCTCAGATCTTCAGGGGAGATATTGTTGTTGTTGCAGGCCTCATCATTTGAAAAAATCAAGTTTTATCACTAAATTAGAAGATGTATTTTAAACTAAGCTCTCTTTTCTAACAACCAAAAAATTAATATTATGGAAAAACTTTTACCATTAATAATTCAGCTCATCAGTGGAGCAGTGGGTGGAAACCTGGCTGGTGGTTTAATGAAGAAATTCTCTCTGGGAACTTTGCTTAACTCAATCCTTGGTATTGTAGGCGGAGGGCTGGGTGGTCAGTTGCTGGCTCTGCTTGGAATCGGAGATGGCACAGGAGGAATGGATATCGGAAGTATTATCGGAAGTATTGCAGGAGGCGGAGTTGGAGGAGGTGTTCTTCTGACAATTGTGGGCATGATTAAAAAAGCTCTTGGTAAATAGACTACCCTCTACCTGCCAACTCGAACACCAGGGGTGAAAATTTACGTTCATCACCGGAGTGATAGTCTCCTTCAACCACTGTAGTAATAATCTTCACGAATCCCATGTTGCGGTCGATAAAAAATTCTGCTGTTACACGGGGTTCGTTGTTGGAGACCTGCTTAACATGTACACAGTTTTCAAACACTCCTCCCTTTGTTACCACTGTTTCATTCATTGAAACTATAATTCTTTCGTACAATCCCCAATCTTCCGGACAACTCTCTTCCGGATCGGGGTATTCAAGAAGATAATAGGTAGAAGAACCCTCATTGCTGTCAAGGCTGTACAGAAGCATATCATCCAGTTTACCAAATATGACACTCTGCCCGAAGTAAAGCTCTCTACCCTTTACATAAAACATTCCCCAATCAGGAATTTTAAGCTCCGATTCACTTCCCGGAGCTAATATCATATTAACCCTAAATATATTTTTATCCTTTTCCTGCAGGACCACAAGCCTTGCTTTACCTCCGGTTCCAAATTCCATCAAAGTACTTACTCCGTCCTTTAGAAAAGGGAACAGAGATGGTTGCGCCTTGAGTGAGAGACTGCCGGAGAGTAGGGTTATGGCAGCAATTAAAATCCAAAATTTACCATAATTTTTCATAAATACTCTCATTATTTATTAATTACAGCCAAATTAACATCATTAAGCATACAGAAATAGTAAAAACCCGACATTTCTTTACCTCCCTTTTTATTTTAGATCTGGAGTAAATAGATTGTTAAGAATAAAAAAGAGGGGCCAAAAATTGTGAAGTGAACCCCAAAAGTTAGACCAAAAACTTTTGGGGTTTTATCATGAAATATCCTTTTGAAGAAAGACTAAAGATTTTAAAATCATATTTGTCTGGATTGACATGCGAAG
>JALNXR010000131.1 GCA_023230265.1 Bacteroidales bacterium
TTTATTTGATGCTCCTGTAATTGTTGTGTCTTGGTGCAGTGGAAAATGCCAAGGAATGAACAACAACCAAAGGTCTACAAATTCATATCCGTAGCGCTTAATATCTCGTCCCCTCAAAATCGGTCGAATTATCTCGACAGATTTTGGGTCTTCTTCAATCAGTTTATTTCTTTTGTTTCCGTCTATGATAAAGGCTTCGTTATAACCCGTTAGAATTCCACGATAAATGTTAATATTCCAATCTTTGAGAGGAGTGCCAACAGCTTCTATTTTCCTTTTTATGCTTTGTTCAATCGGGCTAAGTATTGTCCAGCTTTCTTTACCCGAGAAATTACATTCTGTCCCTGTTTGTCTAACAAAAACGCTGAATTTGATGTCACAAAAAATATATAGTTTTTCCCTATACAATTATGTTTTAAATTAAACAGTTTTATTTAATATTAATTTAAACAGAAAAAATCATGATTTACGGTTACATCCGGGTAAGTACTGACAAACAAACAGTAGAAAATCAGCGCTATGAACTCAGTCAATTTTGCGAGAAACAGGTGATGATAATTGACAAATGGATTGAAGAAATAATTTCCGGTTCCAAAAGCCTTGAGGATAGAAAGCTGGGTAACCTCCTCAAAAAAATGAAAAAAAACGATGTTCTCATCTGCTCTGAACTTTCCCGACTTGGCAGAAACCTGCTTATGATTATGGGTATTCTAAACGAATGTATGAACAGGGATATTCAGGTATGGACAATAAAAGATAACTACCGTCTTGGTAGTGACATTAATTCCAAAGTGTTAGCTTTTGCATTTGGCCTGTCAGCAGAAATCGAACGTAATCTAATTTCTCAACGGACAAAAGAAGCATTAGCCAGAAAACGTGCAGAAGGTGTTGTCCTCGGACGCCCAAAGGGTAGGAAATCTTCCCAAACAAAACTTACAGGACAAGAAAAAAAGATAAAAGAACTTTTAGACAAAAAGGTATCCTATTCTGCCATTGGTAGAATTTTAGGAGTTCACCGACTAACTGTTTCAAGTTTTGTTAAAAGAGAACGCTTAATCAACCCTTATAGAGGTTTATTAAGCTAACTATTAACACATAAGTGGACGATTGTGTAGTTTAAGCATTAAAAATAACATCTTTGCTTGAGGGAAACTGGAATACCCTCAGATCAAACTGTGGCACAACGGCCATAATATGGTCAAAAATATCGGATTGAACATTCTCGTAATAGACCCAGTTTTTAACCTTTGTGAAAAAATAGAGTTCCAGGGGAATCCCCTTTTCTGTGGGTTGGAGCTGACGCACCATAGTGGTCATCTCGTGGTTAACCTCCGGATGATTTTCAAGGTATCTCTGGACATAAGCCCTGAAAACACCGATATTTGTCTGCCGCCTTCCATTGACAAGCACACTGTCATCGCTCTTATTCTCTTCGTTATATATCCTTATAATCTCCTCTGTATTATCAATATATTCGGTAAGGTATTTAATTTTACGGAACCGTTCAATCATGTCAGGTGTACAAAACCGGATACTGGTCATATCTATGATTACAGATCTTTTTATCCTCCTGCCTCCCGATTCCTGCATCCCGCGCCAGTTCTGAAAAGAATCGCTTACCAGGGCGTAAGGTGGGATAGTGGTGATGGTATTATCGAAATTCCTGACTTTTACCGAGTAGAGACTTACATCAATTACATCTCCGTCTGCGCCGTATTTTGGAACAGTTATCCAGTCACCCTGCCGGAGCATATCATTTGAGGAGAGCTGCCAACCAGCAACAAAACCGAGTATGGTATCTTTGAAAACCAGCAGTAAAATAGCCATAGATGCTCCAAGTCCGGCAAAGAGAGTGGCAAAGGAGACATCTATCAGTATGCTGATAAGGGCTATTGCCCCTATGAAATAGGCAATTACTGCAACTATCTGAAAAATAATCTGAATCGGCTTATTGGAATAATCACCGGATTGGGTGTAGATTTTTATCATTGCTTTTGTTGCGGCGTGGATAGCCCGGATAATGGCATAAAGAATAAAGATAAGGGCTGCCTTTTCAAACAGATTAACCCAAAATTCTGACTTTAAAGCTACAGGGGCACAAAGGTAAAAGACTATCCCCGGAAAGACATGGGCCAGGTACTTAAAAACCTTCTGTTCAACCAGAATGTCATCCCAGTTATTTGTGGTCAATTTTGCCACATGTGCCATAGTCTTATTCAGAATAAATCTTGACAGACGGTCCACAACATAGACAATCAGAAAGAGAAGAGCCATGCTGATGATCTCGTCAAGCCATCCTGCTACAACAGGAGAGACACCCCATCCTGTCAGCATTTTATAAATTCCGTCAACTATTCCGAAAAGAGCCGTAGCCCTTGTAGTAATCTCATTTTCAATCATGGATGCAAAAATTAATTTTTTTGAAAAAAACAACATTGACAAATATTAAAATTTGCCGTCGGGTAGCAAATATACTAAAAACGAAACAAAACTATAAAACAGACCCGAATGATACACAATTATGTTTTGTCAAAATCCGGAAGATAAGAGATGTCTATTGTGCAGTTCAGCAAAAAAAGCTATCTTCAAACTATATATCCGGCAATTTTTTATGCTGCTCCAAGCCAACAGCTGAGACAGTAATAAAACAATTAAAAATTAAAAAGCAGGTCTGTATTATGGATTATAGAGATAAAGTATTTTTAGCTGTGGCAGAAAATCTTAGTTTTTCCAAGGCATCCGAAGAGTTATTTATTAGTCAGCCTGCTGTTACCAAGCATATTAAAGAGTTAGAAAGCAAATTGAACAGCACTCTTTTTGAAAGGAAGGGCAACAGAGTTTATTTGACAGAAGCGGGAAAACTGACCTGCAATTATTTGAAAAAGATCAGACAACAATATGAGGAGCTCGAATTTGAGCTTGGACGGATGAGTGATACTTTTAAGGGAACACTCAGGATCGGAGCAAGTTCAACCATATCACAGTATCTTATTCCAAAGGTTATTGCGGCATTCCACAGACGCTATCCCAAAATTGAATTGTTCCTTTTTAACGGTAACTCCTTTGAAATGGAGCAAAATTTATTGGAGAATAAAATTGAAATCGCATTGGTTGAAAACGATTCTTCCCAATCAAATATAAAATATATTGAATTCCTTGACGATGAGATAGTTCTGGTCACCGGTAGCCAAAGCGCTTATGCCAAACTAAAATCAATTTCTTTGATCGATTTTGAGCAAATACCGGTAGTTCTTCGTGAAAAAGGTTCCGGAACGCTGGAAGTGATTCATAAGCAACTCATTAAATACGGAACAAATTTAGACAAGTTGAATATTCTTATTCATTTGGGCAGTACAGAGGCAATTAAAAATTTTCTGTGCGATTTTGATGGAGTTGCCCTTGTGTCCGAAAAGTCTATTGAAAAGGAGCTGCTATTAAAGCAGATAAAAAAAATCAATATAAAGGGAATTAACTTCAACCGTAAATTTAGAATCGCTTTTCGTCAGGGAGAACAGGCGTTATCTTCTAAGCTTTTTGCTGAATTCCTCTCTAATTATAACTTTTAGTTATCGATCATAAAAAAATAATATTTTATTTAGTTATAGATTAGATATATTTTTGTCCAGAATTTCAATGGATAAAATATGAATCTGAATCAAAAACAAATAAGCTTTATTTATGGGGCAGCCATTCTTTTATGCTTTTTCCCGTTCATTTCCCCTGCAATAGCATTGGGGGCAGGTTTGATATTATCATTACTTGGGTTGAAATATACCAAGATTGCAAAATACACTTCGCTCTCTTTGAAATCTTCAATTGTTTTAATGGGTTTTGGCATGAATCTTACCCAGGTAGTAAGCGCATCAAAAGCCGGACTTATTGACACTGCAATATCGGTGACACTTGTTATGAGTGTTGGATTTCTATTGACAAAACTTCTGCGTATTGACACTAAAACAGGTACTTTGATTTCGGCAGGCACAGCAATATGCGGAGGCAGTGCTATTGCAGCTATTTCCTCTGTTATAAATCCAAAACATTCTCAAATTTCTTTCTCTTTGGTAGTGGTTTTTGTCCTGAATGCCATCGCTCTTGTTATTTTTCCGGCGATAGGACACTATTTTAATCTTAGCCAGGAAGCATTTGGCACATGGGCTGCCATTGCAATTCACGACACCAGTTCTGTGGTTGGTGCGGGTTCTGTGTACGGACAAGAGGCTCTTGAAATTGCTACAACAATTAAATTGGTCCGTACTTTATGGATTATTCCGTTATCAATAGTTATTGCATTGGTTTATAAGGATAAGTCAAGCGGTAAGATTGCGATTCCCTGGTTTATCGGATTGTTTATAATGAGCATTGTCATAGCATATCTTTTCCCCGGCGGACAAGCTATATTCGGACAACTTAGCTGGCTGGGCAAAAAAGGGATGGTTATTTCTATTTTCCTTATTGGGTCCAATATATCCCTGGCAGAAGCCAAAAATGCAGGTTTTAAAAGCTTTCTTTTAGGAGTTCTGCTTTGGTTGTTTATCGGGGTTACCTCTTTCTTATCGATTTCAATGGCCTGATCTTACATTTCCGGATGTCTGACAAGCGAAAGAATTATACCCTCCGGATGACCAACATCCTATGAAGCGCGGCCGGGGATTAATACCTTTTCTTAAACCAGAATGCTACATTTACAAGAGCTATCATCACCGGCACCTCAACAAGGGGGCCGACCACAGCAGCAAAGGCCTCTCCGGAGTTAATTCCAAACAATGCAACGGCAACGGCAATAGCCAATTCAAAATTATTGCTGGCGGCGGTGAATGAGAGAGTTACTGCCTGCTGGTAAGTTGCTCCGCTCTTTTTGCTTAAGAAAAATGAGGCTACAAACATTACCAGAAAATATATTACCAGAGGGATAGCTATCCTTACCACATCAAGTGGAATTTTTACAATGTATTCTCCTTTCAAAGAGAACATCACGATTATAGTGAAAAGCAGAGCAACAAGAGTGAGCGGACTGATCCTGGGGATAAATTTTGTCTGGTACCACTCTTTACTTTTAATCTTCAGTAGAATAAACCGGGTCAGGAATCCTGCGATCATCGGAATACCAAGGTAAATAAAAACACTCTTGGCTATGGTCCCTATGGTTATCTGAGAAACGGTCTCATTCACCGGAAGCCCGAACCAGCCTGGTAGCACTGCTATGAAAACATAGGCGTAAACGGAGAAAAGAAGAACCTGAAAAAGAGAGTTAAAGGCAACCAGACCTGCAGCATACTGAGTGTCTCCTTTTGCCAGGTCATTCCACACGATTACCATTGCAATGCATCTTGCCAGACCTATAAGGATCACTCCGTACATATAATCAATATTGAACTGAAGAAAGATTATTGCAAGCAAGAACATCAGTACAGGCCCTATCACCCAGTTTTGCACCAGCGAGAGCCCAAGTATTTTTGTGTTTTTGAACACATCCCCAAGCTCTTCATATTTTACTTTGGCCAGAGGGGGATACATCATGACAATCAGACCTATTGCGAGAGGAATGTTGGTTGTGCCACTAGAGAGACTATCCCAGAAACCGGCAACAGACGGATAAATCCACCCTATCAACACTCCGGCAAACATAGCCAGAAAAATCCAGAGAGTGAGATATCTGTCCAGGAATTTCAATCTTGTTTTTGATGGCATTTTATTCTGTTTTTAATAGTTAACTTCTGTATTTAACATTAATCGATTAATATTAATCAGGGCAAACCCTTCAGCTCTTGCTGCCTGATACTGTTATGCTCAAAACTTTAGAGCCACTCTCTTCCAGCAGGTCTCCGGCAATTTCAATCTCACCCTCTTTGTGCACTGTAACCTTTTCGAAGCCCTGTGCAGCAATTATTCTGATATATTCATCCCTTTCGATTGCTCCGGAAACACATCCTACATACATCTCAACATCTTTACGAATCTTTTCCGGCAACTTTCCCTTTGTGACTACGTCAGAAATGCAAAAATGACCTCCCGGTTTTAAAACTCTCATAATTTGAGCAAATGCCTTTTTCTTATCCGGAACGAGATTAAGGACACAGTTGGATACCACTACATCAAAAGTGTTATCCGGCAGAGGCATC
>JALNXR010000132.1 GCA_023230265.1 Bacteroidales bacterium
TGCACCTTAAAGGAGATGTTGTCAACAGCAGTAAAGGAGCCGAACTTTTTTGTCAGCCCGTCAGCAATAATAACATAATCATTCTCCCGGTTCATTTCTCTCATCATTAGTCAGCTCCATAAAACAATCCTCTATTCCTGCCTCACCCTTTTCAATTTCTATTGAGGGATGTCCTCTGTCTATCAGGAAATTGCGCAACCGACCTATATCCGGATTCCGGCTTTTCATAGTTATATGATGTGAATCTCCAAAGCTGAAGCAGCTCCTTACATCGGGGTACAGCCGGAGGTCAGTCAGCAGTTTTGACATATTCTCGCCATGAACCTTCCACATATCATGTGTGAACTTTTTGACTATGTTTCCCGGAGATTCAATTTCGAGGAATCTGCCATCCCGGATCAAAGCTATACGGTCGCAAAGAGCAGCTTCATCCATATATGGGGTGGAGACAAGTATTGTAATCTTCTGTTTTTTCAGCCTCTCCAGCATCTCCCAGAACTCCTTGCGTGAAACCGGGTCAACACCGGTGGTCGGTTCGTCCAGAAAGAGAACTTTTGGCTTATGTATCAATGCGCAGCAAAGAGCAAGTTTCTGCTTCATCCCTCCGGAAAGCTGACCGGCTTTTCGTTTTTTAAATGGCTCTAACTGCCTGTAGATATCCTCTATAAGATAATAATTCTCTTGTACGGAGCTGTTAAAAACTTTTGCAAACACATTGAGGTTTTCCTCAACAGAGAGATCCTGGTAGAGGGAAAATCTGCCCGGCATATATCCGGTTATATTTCTGATGCTTTTGTACTCTTTAACCGCATCCAGTCCCTCGATTATCACCTCGCCCGAATCTGCAAGCAAAAGAGTGGTGAGAATACGGAACAGAGTTGTTTTCCCAGCCCCGTCCGGCCCGATAATTCCGAAAATTTCACCGCAAAGCACCTCAAAACTGATCTCCTTTAAAGCCTGAACATCAATTTTTTCAAAGGGAGTGTTCTTAAGGTATCTTTTGGAAACCGACCGGCAAATGACTGAATATTTTACAGATTCTGATTCTGTGGAGCTTATCATCTCGTTTCTCCTCTTTTTTCTTATCTTTTCTTTCTTTTCTTTTCTTATCTTTTCGTCTCTTTTTCTTTCTTTTTGCCAATCAATTTCTCCTCGTTTCTCCTATTTTCCTCCTCAATCTTTCAGTCATACTAATCCTGGATTAATCAGAATTTAACCTCTCCGTACATTCCGATTTTCAGAAATCCGTCATTCTTAACCGAAAGTTTAATTGCATAAACAAGATTGGCCCTTTCGTCCCGGGTCTGAATGGTTTTAGGGGTAAATTCAGCTTTATCGGATATCCATTTCACAATTGCCTGATATTCCCGGCTCTCCTCGCCAAAGTCTGCGAAAATTTTAACACTCTGTCCGATTTTTAACTGAGTCAATTGTGCTGCGGTGATATATGCCTTTAAGATCATATTCTCCAGGTCGGCAATTTTATAGAGGGCTTTCCCTGGCATTGCCAGTTCATTCGCCTCGGTATATTTAACCAAAACGGTGCCTGACAGCGGATTGGCAATTCTGCATTTTTTTAATTGATCATCAATTTGCTCAATTTGTATCTGAAGAGTAGCCGCATCCTCGCTGATCCCTCTTGAGGCAATCTCGAGGGAAGATTTTTGCGCCTCCAGCTGCCTCTCAAGCACAGCAACGGAATTGTTGATATCATCCAGTTGCTTGGAACCTGCAGCATCCGCCCTGACCAGTCTCTCCACCCGCTCTTTCTCTGATTTCTGGCTGGTAAGCTGTTGCTCTGTTACTGCTATCTGCTTATTAATCTCCGGCATACGGCTTTTTACAGCCTTTACACTGTTAATAAGCTGCTTCTTTTTGAGCCAGAGTTGCACACTGTCTATGTAACCCACAGTTTCCCCTGCTGCAATAGTCTCTCCCTCCTGAACATCCAGTGTTAGTATTTTACCGCTGACTTCTGATGAGACTACAATTTCTGTAGCTTCAAATGTCCCGGAAGCATCGTAATCATTCTCACTGTCTTTGCAGGAGCAGATAAACAAAACAGCTGCTACCGGGAGGATAAATTTTAAGTTTCTCATATCTAGCTTTCTGAAATTATACATTTTATAATTTTCCATACCTCATCAGTTTTAGGAGAAAGTTAATTATTAGAGATGTTTTGAAAGTTGTAAATTGCCATCAGCAGTTCAATCTCCCTCATAGCCCTCTCCTGTATTGAATTGCTCTCTGCATTTATCTCCCTGATCAAATCGCTCACTGTTAATGTTCCATTCTCTACCTTTACCTCTGCCCTTTTTTTAATTGATGACCTGAGTGCGATAATCTCCTGATCCCCCGTGAGCTGTTCTTTGATTTTATTTATCTCATGGATACTCTGGCTCATTTTTAGCCGGGTGTTAAAAAGAAAGGTCTCCTTCTGCAGGTTTATATTTTGTTGGCTTACCTCAATATTACGGATATTATTCTTTTTTGTGTAGAGCCCTCCGAAATTCCATACTACCCTGGCTCCCAGGATATAATAAGGGGTAAATCCGGGCTCGAACATATTAAGTCCGGGATTCCCGTATCCCCCCTGTGCAAAGATCCCGACTTTAGGCATTACCGAAGATCTGACAGCACCCTTTTGGTTTTCGTACAGATTGTACTGTGCGTCCAGCATGGCCAGCTCCGGACGGTTGACAGGGATGTCGTAACCGTGTGACATATTGGTGGGTGATTGTTGAGCAGGTAAAAGTTGTCCGGAAGACAGGAACCCGGATAGAAATGTCACAGGTACGGCAGGCTTTATAAGAGAGTCTGTCAGGCATAGAGTATCTGCCGTCATAATGGTAAGCATCTGCCTAAAGGACTTCTGTGCTGCAATAATCCCTGCTCTCTTTTGTTTAACCCTGAGTTGTTCAATTCTGATAAGATCAAGATCGGACCTGGCGGCAATCCCATTTTCAATACAGGCTGAGACTCTGTTATGGTTAACATCCAGCTCTTTGTTTAACAAATCAGTGATAATTAACTGCTCGTTCAAAGCCAGAATGCCAAAGAAAATCTGATTCACCCTGTCTCTGAGAGAGTACATATCCACCTCAAGTTTTTTTCTTTCAAGTTCACCGGTGGCCTTAATCACATTTTTCTGCGAGTTGATGGCCCCGCCGTCCCAAACTACCTGGCTTATCTCTGCAATAAGCTGATACTGATCTTTGTTCAAGGAGGTGAATTCGACATCCTTTCCGGAGAGATCACTCAGGATCTGACTTAGTGCCGGAGGAATTTCTGTTACATCTGATTGTAAATGAGCCTTTGCAGAAAAAGTTACCTGTGGCAGATAACCTTTACCGGCATTTGAGAGACTGTAGGTCTGAGAAAGGTCTATCAACCCAAATTGCTTAATAAGTGGATAGTTATTCCTGGCCTTCTCCTGGCAGGATTCAAGGGTTATCTGTCCGTAAATATCTGTCAGATTGATGATAACTCCGAGTAATAATATTATAAACCGGCGGATCATAAAAGAGATGTTTAGTAAACGATGTTGCAAAACTGATACAATATTACACAAATTTGTATTACAGACATTCTCTTAATTATACTTACTCCTTTCAATCCCGAAGAATTTATTAATAAAAGGAGATTGCTGTAAGAAAATAAAACAAAAATATGTAAGAAAACAAAACATTCATTATATTTGCAGTCAATATAAAAAACTATCAAACATATGGGAGAGGAACTAACATATAAAAATATTGGCAGAAGGCTCGCAGAATTCAGAAAACAAAAAGGCCTTTCACAAGAAGATCTGGCAAAACGAGTAAAAATTTCACGTCCCTCTTTAGCTCAGATTGAGTTAGGGAACAGAAGCATTAGCGTCCTTGAATTGAATAAATTTTCAATAATTCTTGGTATCTCCTTTGATCATTTATTATCTACCGACTCCTCTCCCGTTGAGTTGCAGGAATCTAAAGCAGTGTATAAAATTAAATCAAAAGAGGAGAGAATTTCTGTTCCACAACTATATGTAGAGAAATTCAGAAACACTCTTCTTTATATTTTAGAAAAATGTGCCGGAAAGCCAAATGTAGGTGAAACGGTGCTTAATAAATTATTGTACTTTATTGATTTTAATTATTATGAGTTATACGAGGAACATTTAACCGGTGCCAGATACAAAAAGCTTCCCTATGGCCCTGTTCCGCAAGAGTTAGATATTATAATCAACCAAATGATTAATAATGGCCAGATACAAAGAATCAAAACCGAGTATTTCGGCTTACAGCAAACACGGTACATACCACTAATCAAAGCTGATCTGAAAGATTTAAAAGCAACAGAAAAAGTTATTATTGACAGTGTAATTGAGCAGATGAGTGATTGGTCTGCAAATATTATTAGTGACTATTCACATAAAGATATACCCTGGTTGGTAACAAAGGAGGGAAAAGAGATAGATTACGAACTGACCTTTTACAGAGAGGCTCCATATTCTGTAAGAAGCTATGACGAGAGAGCTCAAGGCCATTCTAAATAATTTCCTATAAAACGATCTTTTCAGAAATATATCTGTCAACAGAATATTTCCCGGCTCCGGTAACACCGATGAAGACAAAAATTGTGGCATATAGCAGAGCTAATTCTTTGTTCATAAAGGGATCCGATGCATGAACAATCAGAGCTGCCACAAGCATGGTTGTAAGCAGGGGAATTACTGCGTAGCGTGTCGCAAGTCCCAAAATAAGCAGCATTGAACAGATGAATTCAGCCAGTACTGCAAGAACAAGTGAAGCTGTAACTCCAATCCCTATAGGATCTGCAAACTGAATAGGGCCATCTCCGGTAAGCATCAGGAATTTGCCGTAACCGTGTGTAAGCATAAAAGAACCCGCAATTATCCTTAGAAACAATAATGAAACCGAAATTATTACCGGGTAATTTCCCGGATCAAAACTCATTTTAATTAATTTTTTCATAAGCTGATATATTTAAATGGTAGATTTAAAGCTCATTCTGGAATTAAAACCACTCCCGGTCAGTACAGGTTTGTTAATCTGCCCGGCCTCTCTGTTCAGAATTTCAGCAGACAGTCTGTTTCCTTTTACAGGAAACGGCAAAAATGATCATCATAACAGTCGCAATAAGAGCCATTAATGAACCGAAATAAAACGGAGCATTTGAATTTACCTTGTCATACAATACTCCTGCGATCAGGCTTGCAGGCAGTAATGTAATTCCAAGCACAGCGTGGTACAACCCATATCCGGTTCCTTTCATCTCTTTGGTCACAATGTCTGAGATCATCGCCTTCTGGCTGCCGTCTGTCAAAGCACTGTAAAATCCATACAATATAAACAAAAAAATGAAGATATTCAAACTGTTGAAACGACCGAAAAGATAATAAACCACAGCATACACAAAGAACCCTGCAATTATCAGTTTTTCCCGGCCTATTCTGTCTGATAATTTCCCGATGGGGATGGCCAGTAACACGGAAACAGTGTTAAAGATCATGTAGACAAATGGGATGTAAGATTTATCTATACCTGTTTCGGCTGTTTTGACAAGAAGCAGTGCATCGGCAGAATTCCCCAGTGTGAACACAAAAACAATAATCAGAAAAAAATAGAATTTTTTTGGCAATTGTTTTAACGAAACAATATTCGATTTCTCATTTTTACCGGAATTTGCCTCCTTTATGAAGAAAATTATTGTCAGCACTCCCATGACTGCAGGTATGGTGGCAAACAGGAATATATTTTTGTAATTTAAAGGGAATAAAGAGAGAAAAAGAAAAGCTATCAGAGGGCCTGCAATCGCTCCGCTGTTGTCCATAGCCTTCTGGAATCCGAATATTTTCCCGGCATCGTTATTTTTTACAGAGGCACTGATAAGACTGTCCCGCGGAGCTGCCCTTAGCCCTTTTCCTATACGCTCAAAAAACCTGAAAATCAGAATATGAACAGGAACCCTTGCCAGAGCATAGAGTGGCGTTATTAAGGCGGTAATTCCGTATCCGATGATCATAAACGGCTTGTTCTTGCCTATCCTGTCGCTCCAGTAGCCTGAGACAGCTTTTAACAATGAAGCTGTACTCTCTGCAATCCCCTCG
>JALNXR010000134.1 GCA_023230265.1 Bacteroidales bacterium
CGAATTTTTCATTGAGCAACTGTTGATTGTCTGCTGCAATATCAGTAACATATTTTAGGTCCGGACGCTCCTCCAATGCAGCCAGAAGCCCCTCCTCATCTATCACCTCTTTCCTTGCAGTGTTAACCAGGCAGCCACCTTTTGGCATTGTTGTAATAAGCTCCCTGCCCACAGATTTTTTAGTCTCTGCTGTAGCCGGAATATGGAGTGACAGGAAATTGGATCTTTTATAGAGCTCTGCTATAGACGATACAGGTTCTGCTCCCTCTGCCCTGATGACGGATGAGTCAATATAAGGGTCAAAGGCCAGTATTTTCATATCAAAACCCTTTGCAATTTTTGCAACAAGTTTTCCGACATTTCCAAATGCATGAATTCCCAGAGTTTTGCCTTTGAGCTCACTCCCGGTTCCGGGATTAAAACAATTTCTGGAGACATATACCATCATTCCGATAGCCAGTTCTGCAACAGCATTGGAGTTCTGCCCGGGAGTGTTCATTGCAACAATGCCCCTCTCTGTGCAGGCTGCCAGATCCAGATTGTCGAAACCTGCACCTGCTCTTACTACAATTTTAAGATTTTTTGCTGCTGCAATAACATCTTTTGTAACCTTGTCTGATCTAACAATCATTGCATCTGCTTCACCTACAGCCTTATACAAATCCTCTACTGATGTGTATTTTTCCAGCAGAACCAATGTATGTCCTGCCTTTTCTACAATATTCCTTATTCCGTCAACCGCAGCCTTTGCAAAAGGTTTTTCGGTTGCTACCAATACTTTCATAATATTCCCCTTTTTGTTAGCTGTTAAGTTTTTCAAATTCCTGCATGCAGGCAACCAGTGCCTTTACGCTTTCAACCGGGCAGGCATTGTAAACAGATGCCCTGAAACCTCCAACGGAGCGGTGTCCTTTAATTCCGACCATTCCCTTCTCCTTTGCAAAAGCCATAAATGCCTCCTCCTTGTCCTTGTATTCTTCTGCCATAACAAAGCAGATATTCATCAGCGAACGGTCCTCTTTTGCAGCTGTTCCTGTAAACATGCGGTTTCTGTCGATCTCGTCATAGAGCAGGGCAGCTTTCTCCTGGTTATTTTTGTGGACAGCTTTGAGTCCGCCCATCTGTTTAACCCACTTGAGAGTCTCATTCATTACAAATATAGAAAATACGGGAGGTGTGTTGAACATAGATCCATCTTTGATATGTGTTCTGTAGTCCAGCATTGTGGGCAAATAACGGGATACTTTCCCGAGAATATCTTCGCGAACAATTACAAATGTAACCCCGGCAGGGCCTACATTTTTCTGTGCACCACCGTAAATGAGGGCATATTTACTTACATCCACCGGGCGGCTCATGATGTCAGATGACATATCGGCAACCAGGTTAACAGGGCAATCCATATCCTTCTTTATCTCTGTACCGTAGATGGTATTGTTAGTAGTGATATGGAAATAATCCAGATCTTTAGGAATCTGATACCCCTTGGGTATGTAGCTGAAATTCTTGTCTGCTGATGATGCAACAGCAAAAGCATCTCCGATTCCTTTTGCCTCCTTAAGGGCTTTCTTTGCCCATACGCCAGTTTCAAGGTAACCTGCCTTCTTTTCCAGAAGGTTCATTGCCACATACAAAAACTGCATGCTTGCTCCGCCTCCGAGGAATAACACCTGATAACCTTCGGGAATATTAAGAAGTTCTTTCCAGAGAGAGCGGCACTCTTCCATTACGGCTTCCCACTCTTTTGAACGGTGAGAGACCTCTATTACTGACATTCCGGTTCCTTTAAAATCAGTCAAAGCTTCTATGGCAGCTTTCAGGGCCGGTTTGGGCAGAACACAAGGTCCTGCATTAAAGTTGTGAGCAATTTTCATGTTAATATTTTTTAAAGTTATATCCCGTTCAAAGGTAACAATTTTATATTGATTTCACACAGATCTATCCGTATCACATCCTGATTGTAATACCTGGATTATCCCTTGCTTATAATTTTTAAGTTTTGCCTGTCAGTTATCTTTTCACAGTAATGACAGAGTAATTTAAGTTCGTTGTTTTCGTATATGGTTGAAAACAAAGTGTCCACAGGTTGATGGTTGGTTATGCACACCGGATTCATACATTTCACTATTCCCTTTATCTCAGAAGGAACAGAGAGCTCCCGTTTTTCCACAACCTGAAAATCGTGGATGATATTGATCTTGGCCTGGGGTGCAATAAGAGCAATTTTGTTGATTTCGTCATCCAGGAAAAATCGGTCTGCAATCTTTATAATGGCTTTTTTCCCCAAAAGCTTGCTGTCAAGATTTGTCCCGAAAGTAATCTGATTAATGCAATTGCTTAGATTCAAGATATCGATAACCTTGAATAGCTGATCCGACGGGATGTGGTCCAGAACCGTTCCATCCTTAATAGCACTCACTTTAAGATGTTTTTCCATAGTTATAAACTTTTCAAAAGCTTGGTAATTATTGCCATACGGACATATATGCCATTATGGGCCTGTTCGAAGTAGTATGCATGGCTGCTCTCATCCACATCAATGGCAATCTCATTTACTCTGGGCAGAGGGTGCAGTATCTTCATATTGGGTTTGCTCCCTTTAATCATTGACGCATTAAGACTGTAAATATTTTTCACTCTTTCATACTCTATCGGATCGGTAAATCTCTCACGTTGCACCCTGGTCATATAAATTATATCTGAGTTTGGTATTACATCAGTGAGGTTAGTGGTTTCCATAAATCTGATACCTTTATTTATCAGGTACTCCTTATACTCTCTTGGCAAAGCAAGCTCTGCAGGAGAGGTGAGAAGAAATACAGGGTTAAAGTGAGACATTGCCTGAAGCAGCGAGTGGACTGTCCTCCCGTATTTAAGATCACCCACGACGCTGATTGAAAGATTTTCCAGAGTGCCCTGTGTTTTGTAAACAGAGTAGAGATCCAGCAAGGTCTGAGTAGGATGCTGGTTGGCTCCATCACCTGCATTAATCACCGGAACCTTTGAAATTTCAGAAGCATACCGGGCGCTACCCTCAAGGGGATGTCTCATTACAATCAAATCAGCATAATTGGAGATCATCTTAATAGTGTCCTTGAGTGTCTCTCCCTTTGCAACGCTTGTGTTTATAGAATCTGTAAAGCCAATAACTCTTGCTCCCAGCCTGTTGGCTGCAGTTTCAAAGCTCAGTCGTGTTCTGGTGGAGGGTTCGAAAAAGATACTTGCAATCACCTTGTCTTTAAAAATAGGCTGACAGGTATTCTCCTCGAACTCAGCTGCCATTTTTAATATTTCCAGAATTTCATCCTTGGAGAAGTCCTGAATTGATATCAGGTTTTTGGACATAGTCAAATTTTGTTGTCTAATTAATTATTTTACACTCTCTTATCCGGGAACTATCTCTGCACCTGCTTCAAGCAGAACACGGGAGAAGCTCTCTGTCCGGCTTCTTCCCAGTTCAACTTTAATCTTGCAGACATTATCATAGGTTTGCTCCCTTATCACGGCCCCGTACTCCCGGATAATTTTGAGTATCTGGTCTGTAGCGGGATATGGAAAGGTCACAACCAAAGGTTCCATACATATTTTTGTAATTATTTCGCTCTTATCCAGTGCGTCGGATGCAGCAGCCCTGTAGGCTCTTATAAGTCCGGGCACTCCCAGTTTGGTGCCACCGAAGTATCTTACAACCACTGCCAGTACATCGCTTATCTCTCTGGAGAGTAGTTGCCCCAGTATCGGTTTCCCGGCAGTTGAAGAGGGCTCGCCGTCATCGTTGGCCCTCCACCGTTCGCCTGATGGTCCCAGCCTGTATGCGTAACAATGGTGCCTGGCATCAAAATACTCTTTTCTTACAGATGCAATTATCTCTTTTATCTCAACCTCTGTTGATACCGGATATACAAATGAAAGGAACCGGCTGCCCAGCTCCCTGTAACTGCCTGAAGATGGTTCTGATATTGATTTATATGTGTCATTGGCAGCACTTTCACCCATCTCTAAGCTCATTCTAAGTCTTTTGTAAAAATAACCCCTTTTGCTAAATTTGCAAAATGTACAGGAAAGAATTTATCAACGATTTTTCCGAATTGGGAGAGGAGCTCAGAAAAGGACTCACAAAGGGCAGCTTTGGTCCGGATATGGAAGAGGCTGTAAAGAGCTCAGAAACAAACAACTCTCTCTTCACGAAAAACATGATCCTTTCCGCCATTAACAATATCTGCCAAAAATATCTTAATAAAGAAAAACTCTCCGGATGGCTCTCCCGGTATCCGTCAGTTGATAAACCCCTTTTGCGAAAATGTGGAATTTTAATGGCCGGAAATATCCCGCTGGTGGGATTTCACGATTTTCTCACTGTTATGGCAGCCGGCTGTTCGGCAGAGATTAAACTCTCTTCTAAAGATCCCTTTCTGATGCCTGCAATCAGCAGGTTGCTATCCTATATTAACAGTAACTGGAAAGAGAGGATCTCTTTTACTGATATAATTGACAAAAATATTGATTGTCTTCTGCTTACAGGAGGTGATCAGGCTCTCTCATTTTACAGAAAAGTTTATAATGGTATTCCGTCACTGGAGAGAACCTCCCGCTCTTCCCTGGCTATTCTTACAGGCAAAGAGACAGAAAAGGAGCTCTCCCTGCTGGCGGAAGATATCTTTCTCTATTACGGAATGGGCTGCAGAAGTGTGAGTTATATGCTTCTTCCCCGCGGTTATAATATTGGGAAGCTGGCAGAGGCGCTCAGACCTATGGTTTATCAGTTATACTCAGAAGATTTCAGACAGGCTTACAGATACCAAAAGGCACTTTTACTATCCCTGGGAGAGGAGTTTATTGATGCAGGTTTTTTTATTCTGAGGCAGGCCGATTCATTTCCTCCCCCATTGGGAGTGGTTAATTACTCTTATTACACAGAGGAGAGAGAAATTGAAAATATTACAGGGAATAACCGGAATTTACTGCAATGCATTGTGGGTAATTATCTGCCTTTCTGTTACATACCCTTTGGATATGCCCAGAAGCCGGCTCTTGAAGACTATGCTGACGGTAAAGATTCATTGAATTTTTTGATGAATTTTATGTAGATTTGCATAATATCTTCACTGTATGGTTTACAAATATAAGGCATCTATAGCGGGGAACAAGATATTTATGAGAGAGTACGAAATTAAACCGGAAACCACTCTCTATGCCCTCCATATATATCTGCAGAATGATCTCGGATTTGCTCCGGATCAGATGGTGATGTTCAGAGGTGTGGATGCTAAAGATAAAGTGAAGAGCGAATACGGCCTCTTTGACCTTGGTGACGGATCTATGGACAAGGTCTCTCTCAAAATTACCCACTCAAGGAAAGAGGTTAAGCTGCAGTATGTATACGATCTCTTTTCGGGAAGGTTCCTTACACTTGAGTTTGTCTCCGAGGAGGAGGATCTCCCCAGAAGGTCATATCCAAGGCTGATTGCAGAGAGGGGTAAAAATCCTGATCAGTTTTCTGATAATTACGATGACTTTGAGCAGATGATCGAATTCAGCGATTTTGAAGCACCCTCTTCAGAAAATGATGCACCGGAATAAAAAATTGATCCTTATCACCGGTCCTACTGCCTCCGGTAAAAGCGACCTGGCAGTGGAGATTGCCCTCAAAGAGGGTTCTCCCGTTATCTCCTGTGATTCAAGACAAATATACCGTGAACTAAGAATTGGCACAGCACCTCCCACACCGGCCCAATTACTGGCTGTCAGACACTATTTTATATTTTCCCATACAGTGATGGATCACTATACCGCCGGCAGGTATGAGACCGAAGCACTCTCCCTTTTGGATAAATTATTTGTTGACCACGACACTTTGGTAATGGCCGGCGGCTCAGGACTCTATGTCGACGCTGTTTGCAAGGGTATAGACAATGTCCCGCCACCGGATCACCAACTGAGGGAACAGTTAACAGAGCGTCTTAAAAATGAAGGAATTGAATCTTTGCGCAGAGAGCTTGCCATACTTGACAGGGAGAGTTATGACTCTATAGATATT
>JALNXR010000135.1 GCA_023230265.1 Bacteroidales bacterium
TTAGTCTTTCTTCAAAAGGATATTTCATGATAAAACCCCAAAAGTTTTTGGTCTAACTTTTGGGGTTCACCTCACAGACAGCCTCCCTCTTTCTTTTCTGGTAGCCCCACCGCGACTCGAACGCGAATCTGAAGTTTAGGAAACTTCCGTTCTATCCCTTGAACTATGAGGCCATGTCGTATGTCTATGCTTTTACACTGTCATATCCCCATCTGTAGTATAAAGCACCCCAGGTAAAACCTGCTCCAAATGCAGACAGTATCAGTGTATCACCTTTTTTGAACTTATCCTCATTCTCCCACAAAACCAAAGGAATTGAGGTTCCGGCAGTGTTGCCAAACTTCTCTATGTTAATGAGTATCTTCTCCTTTTCCAAACCCATCCTCTTGCCGGTTGCATCTATGATTCTAAGATTTGCCTGGTGCGGAATAAGGAAAGCAACATCCTCAGAAGTAATATTATGCTTTTTCATTATCTCCACAGAGACATCGGCCATTCTGCTCACAGCATATTTAAATACCACCGGACCGTCCTGGTAAATATAATGCTCCCTCTTGTCAATCGTCTCATGGGTAGGAGGATATAGGGATCCTCCGGCTTTCTGGTAGAGATACTGTCTCCCGACACCATCCACATGGAGTATTGAATCCATTAGTCCAAGGGATTCATCCTCAGACAGCTCGACCAGCATAGCCACAGCAGCATCTCCAAAGAGAGGACAAGTGGTGCGATCCTGATAATCGGTTATGGAAGACATCCTTTCACCTGTTACAATTATCGCTTTTTTCACCTTGCCTGTTTCAATCAGGGGTGCGATGGAAGAGAGGGTGAAAATAAAGCCTGAGCAACCGGCGTTAATATCGTATCCCCAGGCATTCATTATACCCACTTTGTCGCAGATTATATTTGCCGTTGCCGGAAAGAGCATGTCGGGTGTCACAGTAGCACAAACCAGCATATCAATTTCGTCGGCCGAAGTACCAGTTTTTTTAAGCAATCTTTTAACTGCCTGTTCACCCATGAATGAAGTGCCAAGACCATCCTCCTTCAAAATTCTTCTCTCTCTCACACCGATTCTGGTCATTATCCACTCATCAGTAGTATCAACCATCCGTGAAAGCTCGTCATTTGTGAGAATGTAGTCCGGGAGAAATGCGTCTATACCTGTTATTACTGCCTTTTTACTCATAGTTTACCTCTGTTGATTGATTGAAATTCGCCTTTAAAGCCACTCAGCATACATAAATCGGGCCGCAAAGGGCAGAGGAGCTTCTGAATTACTATTTAGCGGCTGATTTTTCTATCATCAGACGACCCCTGTAGTAGCCGCATTCAGGACATACACGGTGATATAGAACTGCAGCACCGCAGTTTGAACAGTTTGACAGAGTTGGAACTTCTGCTTTGTAATGAGTTCTTCTTTTATCTCTGCGTGTTTTGGAAATTCGGTGTTTGGGATGTGCCATTACAATCTATTATTACATTAATTTTTTATCATTTCGTTAAGTGAGTCAAATGGTGAATTCACTCCATTCTGCGCCGGTTCCGGATCGGGCCCCTCCAGCCTGCTAATCATATCGGGATTGCAGTTCCCATCCTTATGGACTCTCTTAATGGGCAGCGAGAGGCATATGTAATCATAGAGAAACTGGCTGATATCCAATTCACTCTCTGCCGGATCCAACACGATTATCTCATCTGATTCAATTCCGCTTTCTCTCCTGTCAAACTTTACAATCAACTTAGCATTGGTCTCCACAGGTAAAGTGAGTTCTTCAAGGCATCTGTCGCACTCAGTAACCAGGTTCCCGGTAATATTACATTCTATTTCAATCAGTTCAGCCGCTTTTAATAAACTGAGTTCAGCCACAATCGATGCATCCAGAATCTGAGTGTTGCCAAAACCGGCAAAAAGCTCTTTATCAACCCGGAAACTTAAATTATGTCTCCCGTTGGAAAGGCCTTTGACCATAATCACATACTCTCTTTCTGCACCTTTCATCATTAATAAAATGAGCCGGCAAAGTTAATCTTTTTTTTCAAAATTACAACCCGGACAACCCTTTTCTTCTTTTCCGCTCATTCTCATCAAGGTATATCTTTCTCATTCTTATCGAATTTGGAGTCACCTCAACCAGTTCATCCTCCTTAATATATTCCAAAGCCTCCTCAAGGCTGAAGATCACCGGAGGTGGAAGCATTGCCTTATCATCACTCCCTGATGCTCTGACATTTGTAAGCTTCTTTGTTTTACAGATATTTATTCCCAGATCCTCTCCCCTGGTATGCTCCCCTACTACCTGTCCTGCATAGATCTCTTCTCCGGGATAAATGAAAAATTTACCTCTGTCCTGAAGTTTGTCCATAGAATAGGCTACAGAGCTGCCGGTCTCAAGGGCAATAAGAGATCCGTTGGCCCTTTTTTCAATCTCTCCCTTAAAAGGTTGATATTCTTTAAATCTGTGAGAAACGACAGCCTCTCCCTGAGTTGCTGTCATCAGATTTGTGCGTAATCCTATAAGACCTCTGGAGGGAATTTCAAAATCCAGATGAACCCTCTCCCCTCTGTGATCAATATGCATAAGAGTGGCTTTTCTTCTGGTTGCAATTTCAATCGCTTTACCGGTCATCTCCTCCGGAAGATCTATGGTAAGATGTTCAACAGGCTCGCATCTGACTCCATTAATATTCTTATCCAGCACTTTAGGCTGCCCTATCTGGAGTTCAAATCCCTCTCTCCTCATTGTCTCGATAAGCACAGAGAGGTGGAGAATCCCCCTGCCGTTCACCACAAATGATTCTGAAGTAAGTCCATCCTTGATCCTCAAAGCCAGATTCTTCTCCAGTTCCTTTTCTAACCTCTCTTTTAAATGCCTGGATGTTACATATTTACCCTCTTTGCCAAAAAACGGAGAGTCGTTGATGGTAAAGAGCATACTCATAGTTGGTTCGTCAACATCTATAGTAGGAAGCGGTTCAGGATACTCATAATCAGCAATGGTATCTCCGATTTCAAAACCTTCAATCCCCACAATTGCACAAATATCCCCACACTCTGCCTGATTGCACTTCTCCTTCTCCAGTCCGTTAAAGAGCATAAGCTCCTTTATCCGGCTTTTCTCGATTGTTCCGTCTCTTTTGCATAGAGAGACATTCATGCCGGAAGAGATAATCCCGCGGGAGATTCTTCCGACAGCTATCCTCCCTACATAGGGGGAGTATTCCAGTGATGTGATAAGCATCTGAGGAGTTCCTTCAACCACTACAGGGGCGGGGATCTCTTCAAGAATAGTCTCCAGCAGCGGAGTTATATCACCTGACGGCTTTCTCCAGTCTGTGGACATCCATCCCTGTTTTGCACTTCCGAAAATTGTTTTGAAGTTTAACTGGTCCTCAGTCGCATTGAGTGAAAACATAAGGTCAAAAACCTGTTCGTTTACCTCATCAGGACGGCAATTGGGCTTGTCAACCTTGTTTATTACCACTACCGGCTTTTTGCCCATTTCCACTGCCTTCTGCAGCACAAACCTTGTCTGCGGCATTGTTCCTTCAAAAGCATCCACCAGCAAAAGAACTCCGTCTGCCATATTCAGCACCCTCTCAACCTCTCCTCCAAAATCGGCATGGCCGGGAGTGTCAATTATATTGATTTTATATTCTTTATATGGAACTGATACATTCTTTGCAAGAATGGTGATACCCCGCTCTCTCTCCAGATCGTTGTTGTCCAGAATGAGTTCTCCAGCTTTTTCATTGTCCCTTAATATCTTAGACTGGAGTATCATTCGGTCCACAAGGGTAGTTTTGCCATGATCTACATGTGCAACAATTGCGATATTTCTTATTTTTTGCATATTCAGGCCGCAAAAGTAGATAAAAATATTATTTTTGCAGGTCATATTAACGAAAATTATCCCCTATGACAGAAAAAATTATTATAATGGACTTCGGTTCTCAGTTTACTCAACTGATTGGCAGAAGAATCAGGGAGTTGAATGTCTATTGTGAGATTATACCCTTCGACAGGTTTTCCTCAGTTACAGGGAATGTAAAAGGGGTGATTCTCTCCGGGAGTCCCTATTCTGTAAGAGATTCAGCAGCACCAAAACCGGATCTCTCAGCAATCAGGGGAAAAATTCCTCTTCTGGCAATATGCTACGGTGCACAGTGGATTGCCCACAACTCAGGCGGGGAGGTCTACCCTTCTGAGAGCAGGGAGTACGGCAGAGCCCGCCTGACCATTACCGGCAATTCAAATCCGCTGTTAAACGGAGTGCCTGACCAATCTCAGGTGTGGATGTCTCACGGAGATTCTATTGTTGTATTACCGGACAGGGCAGTTGCCATAGCCTCAACAAATAATGTAAAGTATGCCGCATACTATATCGAGGATGAAGAGACCTACGCTGTCCAGTTCCATCCGGAGGTATACCACAGTGAGCACGGTCTTTTAATCCTGGAGAATTTTGTTAAAAATATCTGCGGATGCAAAGGCGACTGGACTCCTGACTCCTTTATAGAGAGTTCTGTGGAGTATCTCAGGGAGAAACTCTCCGGCGACAGGGTGATTCTCGGGCTTTCGGGAGGAGTTGATTCAAGCGTTGCGGCTATGCTATTACACAAAGCTATCGGGAAAAATCTCTTTTGCATCTTTGTTGACAACGGACTGCTCAGAAAAAACGAATTCAACTCCGTATTAGAGTCATACAGAGACATGGGACTAAATGTCAAAGGAGTGGATGCTTCATCTAAATTTCTTGAAGCACTTAAAGGTATCTCGGAACCCGAAAAAAAGAGAAAGGCAATAGGCAGAGTCTTTATAGATGTCTTTGATAGTGAGGCACATAAAATCGAGGGGGTTAAATGGCTGGCCCAGGGAACAATCTATCCGGATGTCATTGAGTCTGTATCAGTTAACGGCCCCAGCGCCACTATCAAATCCCATCACAATGTGGGAGGTCTGCCTGATTACATGAAACTGAGTGTTGTGGAACCACTCAGATCCCTCTTCAAGGACGAGGTTAGAAGAGTCGGGAGAGTCCTTGGGATAAAGAACGAATTACTTTCGAGGCATCCTTTTCCAGGCCCAGGACTTGGTATAAGGATTCTCGGTGAGGTCACTAAAGAGAAACTAGACATACTCAAAGAGGCTGATGATCTGTTTGTAAGAGGACTCAAAGAGGCAGACCTGTACAACTCTGTATGGCAGGCTGCCACAATTCTGCTTCCGGTGAGAAGTGTTGGAGTTATGGGAGATGAGAGAACCTATGAGTATACACTTGTACTACGTGCAGTGACTTCAACCGACGGTATGACCGCTGACTGGGTTCATCTTCCCTACGAATTCCTCTCTAAAATATCCAACGATATAATTAACAAGGTGAGAGGCATTAACCGTGTCGTTTACGATATCTCCTCAAAACCACCGGCAACCATTGAATGGGAATAAAAATCCGGGAGGATTAATTCCTGCTGATTATGTGCGCGGGTGGCATTTTAGTATCCCCTCACGCCACTTAAAGCTGTTAACATGAGTATAAATCTCGGTTGTGAGGATACTCTCGTGGCCCAGCATCTGCTGAACAACCCTCAGGTCGGCACCGTTCTCCACAAGGTGTGTGGCAAAGGAGTGCCTGAAAGTGTGGGGTGATACCTCTTTATGAATACCTGCCGTCTCACACTCTCTTTTCACAAGCAGAAAAATCATCTGTCTGCTGAGTCTTCCTCCCCTTCTGTTCAGAAACAAAATCTCCTCACATCCTTTAACGCTCTTTTGCAACACTCTCTGACCCATATAGAGCCCAACTGCCCTTACGGCAGGTTCTCCGACAGGTATAAGTCTCTGTTTGTTACCTTTGCCGATAACTCTTATAAATCCCTCAGGGAAAAACAAGTCTGAAATCCTGAGGCTTGTGAGCTCGCTTACCCTGAGCCCGCAGGAATACAGCATCTCAATAATGGCCATGTTCCTGTGACCCTCCGGAAGTGAGAGATCAACAGA
>JALNXR010000136.1 GCA_023230265.1 Bacteroidales bacterium
ATTGTAACTTTGCAATGTACTGGTTGTAGGATCAAGGATAGTAATGATCAGCTGATGGTTAACAGCGTCGAACAAAATAGTAGGAACTTCAACTGTAGTCTGTGTTCCACCGATTGCGAGTTTACCGTTAACAACTGTCATGTCACCTGCAACTACATCAGGAGTAGCTTTTACATCGTTATCATTAATATCTTTCACGCGGGTAGCAGTTCCGCCTTCTGATGTGATAACAGTCCAGTAACCATCTACGTCAACACCCAGGATGGGGGTGAATCCGTCAGCACCTGCAGCACCTGTAGCACCTGTAGCACCTGTGGCTCCGGCTGCACCGGCAGGACCGGCAGGACCAGTTGCACCAGTTGCACCAGTTGCTCCGGTAGCACCGGTAGCACCGTTGGCACCATGGTTAACGTTTATTGTGGTATTATCTGAAAAAGTCAGAGTGTAACCAGTTTGGGTCTGAGTAACTTGTGTTATCAGCTTGCCTGATGAAATAGCAGCCTGCAGAGAAGCAATGGCTGTCTTGTTGGCTGCCACATCGGTCTTAAGCTGGTCGATCTCAGAAGACCAGTCCTTTTGGCAAGAACCGAGTGAGATCACAAGCGCACAAAAAAGTGCACAAATACCGAAGAATGTGATTTTTCTTTTCATTTTTAATTCTTTAGAGTTAAATACTTTAGTTAAACAAAATTTTTGATTGGCAAATATAGTAATACAATATTAAAATTTAACAAACAATATATCAGCACAAATATACATAATTATTTTTCATAGATGCAAGACAATCTCACATTTTTTGTCATAATATTTTAAAAAACAGAGCAAATATATAAATAATTCTATAATAACAATCAATCAGTTGAAAAAAAACAACAATGTATACCTTATAATTTATAAGGAGGAATTTTGAGGTTTTCTAAGATGCACAATGTTACCGTCAATCTCAACCTCGATCTTTTTTGTGCTCTCAAGCAACTCAAATATCAGTTTTTCCCTTTTCATCCCTTCATTAATCACCGAGTAGTCAACCATATCAGATTTTTTCCTGATCAGTGCACCTCCCTTTTCGGAAATAATAAAATCCTGGGTCTTTTCAAGATCTATCACGGTGCTGTCTGACATTATCAGTTGAGTTCCGGTTGTTTCTCCGGGTTTTCCATCAGTAACTCCTTCCCAACTATGCTATTTCCCGTATAAAATCCAGAAAGCTCCTGTTTTTGAAATATTTTTTGTGGAAAAGATTCTTTTACCTTTTATAATTTCACTTTTACCATATACAATACTTCTTCCGGCATGTCCTACCCCTTCGACCTCAACAATATTCCAGTTAAATGGAAGCTGTTTTGACTGCGCTAATCTTCTTGCCCCTTTGTAAAAACTCCAACCTCTTTCAAACCTGTTCCTTCCCTGTGCCAGGGCACCTTTATCTGTTGGAACATTCTTCCCCTCTGTAGCGGTGTCCAGGGTGCCAAGATGAATTGTGAGTGGTTTGGAGAAGAAACTCCTGAGAGCTTCGTCAGAGGAGAATGGGCTATCTTTAACTGAATAGGGCCATCCATGTACCTTTGATTCAGAATCGATAATACCTTCCGGGTCCGGGAATGTCCAACTGCCTGGATTTGATGCCACTGCCTGCTGAACTCTTGCATCAGGCATAGTCAGAAGGAAACGATGTACAAATTGTCCTCCGGCAGAGTGTCCATGCATTTTATACTTTTCAGATAAATTTCCGGTGTTCTCTTTAAAGAAATCAAAAATTGCCTCAATGGTCTGATATGTCCAGTATTTCCTCTCTTTTATAACAGTGGGATCACCATTTTCATACACCCCTCCAAACTGGTAGTCGTTCTCCTTATAAAACTCTTTTGAATATTCCGGAGCAAGAACCACAAATCCATTCTCCTCTGCAAACTCCCTCCAGATAAGGATCTGTATTGATGCATCCCTGTCTGCCCCGTGCATTGCGAACAAAACAGGCATTTTCATGATATCTCCTTTTACCGGAATATAGTAAAAGAGCTTTATAGGCTTCTCGCTAAGTGGTTCATAATTAGTAAAGTTAAGTGTCCCTTCGCCTCTGGTAAATATTGTTTCACTCTGAGCAAACAATGTTGTCCCGCTCTGAGGGAAAAAGGAAGTTGAAAGAAAAAAAATCAGAGAAATTGCTGATAAATACCTAAGCACTCTATTCATCTTAAAACAATAAAAATGGTTATACAAGTTGCAATTATAACCATTATATTTCTTATTATCAAGGCTTCTGCATCATATTTAGATTATATGATAAATTTTTCTGTTTCGATTGACCCTCTGACCAGATTAAACTGTTATAATAATTTTATGGTGATTGGAAATTGATCTTTACTGATATTTCAAAAATTCAAATTTTCTTACCTATATAGAACACATACCCAAAGTAATCTTTATACTTATTATATAAAGCTGCCTCATAGCGCTGGAAATCAACAATTGTACGAGCCATTTTATTACGTGGATATTTTTTCAGAAATAACTCCTGGGCTTTCACCTGAGGGGTATAAAAATCTGTCCAGCAGTTTTCTGGTATAATAAAGGTGGCAACAGGTATATAACCGGCTCTCTCCATTATAGCTACCTTGTTGGAAATTGTATCGATCTGGGGATAGGCATCTATCCAGAAATTATTAATCTCAGCAGGTCTCTCTGTCGTAAACCATGTAGCCTCTGAAACTGAAATATATCCCCCGGATTTGAGAAACCTGCTCCACTCCCTGAGCCCCTTCTCAAATCCGATATTATAGATAGCTCCCTCTGACCAGATAAGATCAAGTTCCTGATCAGCAAAACTGAGCTTTTCCATATCCCCTCTCACCCCTTTTACCCTTTCGCCGAATTTGTGTTTTGCGGAGTTTTGGTTAAAGATAGTTATGAATTTCTCAAACATATCAACTCCTGTTATCCTGCATTGTGTGTTGGCTCCCAGAACCATAGTCTGGCCTCCCGTGCCGCATCCTATATCTGCAATATGTGAGTTTGGAGTGAGATTATTAATGAATCCAAGTGCTTTTAGTGTGACCTCCGGACTTCCCGGCCCCTGACGTTCGACAGTGGAAAAATATTCAGAGATTAAACTGATCTCTAAGTCGTTTACTGATTTATTAGTTGAGTCGCGTCTGGAGTTGCCCGTTGTGTTGCCTGTTGAGTTACCTGTTGAGTTGCCCGATGAGTTGCCTAATGTATTGCCCGTTAAGTTGCCTGTTGAGTTGCCTGTTGAGTTGCCTGTTGAGTTACCCGATGGTGAGTTTTCATTATTCATTGCATTGATTTTTGAAATAATGTGATAAATATAGCTATCTCCTGAAATCTGACATAAGATGTGCCGTGAATATTTTGAGGAATAATGATAAAATTATAACTTCATGATAAATATCATATATAGCACTGTCAGGGTGGACCCTGACAGTAGAAAAAAGATAAAGATAACTATCTAATTTTTAAATATGGAAACAGAAAATGTTGTCATAAAAAAGATTGCTGATCAGAGAGCTTACTTCTCAACAAATCAGACAAAAGATGTGGGATTCAGGCTAAAGCAGCTTCATAAACTCAAAGAGGCTGTTCTGAGGTATCAGGCCAGAATTGAAAATGCCCTTTGGAATGATCTGCACAAATCTCCGGAAGAGGCATATCTGACAGAAATTGCCATAGTTATTGCTGAAATTAACAATCATATAAAGCACCTGAGGAGATGGACAAAGCCCCGGAAGGTCTCTACACCAATCTATTTACTGCCATCGTCAGGTAAGATTATCTATGAGCCCCTGGGTGTAGCGTTGATAATTGCCCCCTGGAACTACCCGTTTCAGCTGCTGATCAATCCACTTATCGGCTCAATCTCTGCAGGTTGCTGCTCTGTTCTAAAACCTTCGCCCGACACTCCCACTGTGGCTTCTCTTATAGAAGAAATGATTGAAGAAACTTTTGATCCCGGATATATCACTGTAATTAAGGGAAGAAGGGATGTCAACACTTTATTGCTGGCTCAGCGTTTTGATTTAATTTTCTTTACCGGTAGTCCCATGCTTGGCAAAGTGGTGATGAGGGCTGCCTCGGAAAATCTGACACCTGTTGTTCTGGAGCTTGGGGGCAAGAGCCCGTGCATTGTTGACGCTGATGCAAATATCGGCATAGCTGCCAAAAGAATAGTATGGGGAAAGCTGATAAATGCCGGGCAGACATGCATTGCCCCTGATTATCTGCTTGTTCATAAAGATATTAAGGATAGGTTACTGGAACAGATGGTTTTACAAATAAGAGAGATGTATGGGGAGGATATAAAACAGAGCCGCTTTTATCCACGGATCGTCAGTGAGAGGGCTATGACCAGGCTGGCCGGCCTGCTCCGGGAAGGGAGAGTTAATACGTGTGATCATGGTGTGCCCGGAGATGAGAGAACCTATTCGGGCGGAGATGGTGCGCCAGGGGAAGGGAGAGTTTATTCCGGAGGAGATGGTGCGAGAGGGGAAGGTAGATTCTATTGGGGAGGAGAGATCGATATGAAAGAGAGATATATTGCTCCCACAATTATTGATAATGTAAAACCTGACCATCCGGCAATGAAGGAGGAGATCTTCGGACCTGTTCTCCCTGTAATGACCTTTGAGGATATCGGAGAGGCGGTGGAGTATATAAACCGGAATGAAAAGCCTCTGGCTTTCTACTACTTTGGCAAGAGTAAAAAGGCAAAAGTGATGCTTGCCTCAACCACCTCCGGGGGGGTGTGCATCAACGACACTCTGATGCATGTGACCAACCACAACCTGCCTTTTGGAGGTGTTGGGAACAGCGGGGTGGGAAGATATCACGGCAAAGAGAGCTTTCTTGCTTTCAGCAATAAAAGAGCTGTTTTCACATCTCATGCTGGTATTGACTTACCCTTTAAATATGTTCCGTTCAGGTATTTCAAACTGATTAAACGGATCATGTGAAAAAATATCTCTATCCATTTATATTGTCAAACTGTTATCATTCAACAAGAAATCATAAATATTCATAAATACAACACCGTTTTCATGATTATAAGATAATAAGTTTATTCAAATATTGGTCACGTCTTATCTCTATGGTTATTGAATATTTTTGCGGAATTCCGCATTTTCCGTCAATTGCTTTCGAAAACTTGGCTAGAATCTGGCTTTTCAGACCTTATAACCATAGATTTACAGCAGACGATTAAAGGGTAAAAGTGATGCTTGTTTCAACCACCTCCTGGGATGCATGCATCAACGACACACTGATGCATATGACCAGCCACAACCTGCCTTTCAAGTATGTTCCGTTCATGTATTTCGGATCATGTGAGAATTCATCGACGAAGATCCGTGTGGGACAGGCGGGATTACTCCGCTTCGCGTAGTGATCCCTTGGGAGTTGATGCTAAATCAACATAAAGCCTTTTGCTGTGCAAAATGGCTTTTTTATTTGCCCTTTCCGCTTTCAAACAACAGAGGGATTACTCCGCTTCGCGTAGTGATCCCTTGGGAGTTGATGCTAAATCAACATAAAGCCTTTTGCTGTGCAAAATGGCTTTTCATTTCCCGCTGACCTTATAAGCAAGCTTAACGGTCTGCGGGAAATGAAAAAGCCGGGCTTGCTTTCGCTGCCCGGCTTTTTTGTTGTTCTGCGGAGAGGGAGGGATTCGAACCCCCGGAACCTCTCAGTTCAACGGTTTTCAAGACCGCCGCAATCGACCACTCTGCCACCTCTCCGATTTATCAACCTTTGCCAGAAAATTGCCTCTGTTTTCTGTAATATTTGCTGAACATACATTTAACAGTACAATGCCTCTGGAAATTTGGATTGCAAAGATATCTCTTTTTTCATTCACTCCAAATTTAAATTCTTACAATTTCCTTGCATTTATTATCAGTCCGGTATCATCCCCTGATGATGTTCTCACATAACATTTCAATCACTATGATTTGGTCTGTTCATTTTATGCCCGGATAATTGGCTA
>JALNXR010000137.1 GCA_023230265.1 Bacteroidales bacterium
CCGGGGGACCTTTTGAGCTTATCAATCCCACAACAGGAGAGAAGGAGTATCTTGAGCAACTCCCCAATTATATGCTCAGACTGACGGATAAAGACCGCAAAGGTATATGGGCAATTCCCTTCGAAACACCCCTGAGGGGTTTTGTCGAGCAGGTGGACTTTTTTAACAACAAACAGTTGCAAATGCTCTTTGCCAGCGGAAACAGGTTATATCTTCTGGACAGAAAAGGGAAGTACGTCTCCCCCTATCCCAAAAAGGTGGATTCACTGATCCTGCTGGGGCCGAAGTGCTACAGTCTCAGCTCTGACGGAAATTTTGCAATAATGGTGCTCGGCACCGACAACACACTCAGGCTCTATGACCATCTTTGCAAACCCTATCCGGAATGGAGCAACATAAAGAGCCGGGAACCGGTGAGGAACTTTCCGGAGCTGAAAAAGATAGGGAGGAACAACTATTTTATACTGAGAACTGACAGCCAGACCAGGATTTATACGGCAAACGGGATTGAAGTTGCCAAACTGCCGGCAGGAGAAAAAATTGCACCTGACAGTGAGATAAAAATATTATCTGATGATGAAATTGTTGTAAAATCAGATAAGAAGAGATACTTTAGCATAGATGTTGAGAGCGGGAAAATTAAATTAAGAAGATAATGGAGGCCTTTTTAACTGTTGTTTTTGTGTTTGTACTTGTGGGATGGCTGCTCTCAAGGTTTGGCCCGCCGCTGCTTGCAAGATGGCTACGGAGGAGAATGGAGAGGTTTTCCAGCCACGGGGAACAGATTTATGACACATACGGTCAAAGAGGAGCGGCGGAGGGAACAGAGGGGGATACAGTGGTAAGTGTAAAGGAAGAAAAGGAGAAGATAGTGGGCAGGAATGTTGGGGAGTATGTTGAATTTACAGAGAGCGAAGAGAAAAAAGAAAAATGAAAACATTTAGAAGAGTGCTCGGTTATGCAAAACCGCTGGGAAAATATTGGCCTGCTTATCTTATTATTTCTTTGCTCAGTGTCCTGTTTGGGGTGCTCAATTACGGATTGATAGACCCTTTGCTCACAATCATTTTTGATCCCGGAAGCATTGCTTCACAGCACACCATGCCTCACTTTACTCAGAGTCAGGACTATTTTAAGGAGCTCTTCAGCTATTTTCTGACCAAAACAGTTGGGGAATCCTCACAGATGAGGTCACTTTTGCTCGTGTGTTTAGCATTTGTAGCCGCTTCTTTCTTCTCAAATCTTTTAAAATATCTCTCACAGAGAATCCTGGTAAGCCTGAGAACAAGACTGATGTATAACCTCAGAAAGGAGCTTTTCAACAAAATAACAAGACTGCATCTGGGCTATTTTCACGATAAAAGAAAGGGGGATATTCTCTCCAGCATCTCCAATGATGTCACAGAGATGCAGAACAGCATTGCAGGGGCATTTCATATCCTGTTCAGAGACCCGATACTTATTGCAGGGTTTTTGATTATGCTATTCTATATGTCTCCCCAACTGACAGCGGTTACTCTTCTGGTTATTCCTATCACTGCTTTTGTAATAGGGAGGCTTATCCGCACCCTTAAGCAGAGTGCTGCCATAACCCAGAGCCTTATGGGCAGAATAGTCAGCCACTTTGAAGAGGCCATCACCGGTTCCAGGATAATCAAAGCCTTTAATGCTCAAAAATATATCAACAGCCATTTTGATATTACAAACAACCGCCACCGTTCGGTTAGCAAAAAGGTATTCAACAGACAGGAACTTGCCACGCCGCTCTCTGAATTTCTGGGTATTTCTCTTGCTGTTGCCGTACTTATGTATGGCGGATATCTTCATATGAAGGGGACCCTTGGGATTGACTGGGCCGGTTTTGTAGTCTATATCGGCTTCTACTGGAAGGTACTTGAATCGGCAAAATCTCTATCCAATGCTTTTGCAATACTTCAGAAAGGGATAATATCCGCCGACAGGGTTTTTGCAATTATGGATGCCGAGATAAATATTGTAAAGTCAAAAGATCCGATAGCAGTACATAGTTTTAATGAGGAGATTGAGTACAAAGGGGTGGGATTCAGATACAATTACGATTATGTGCTCAAAGACATAAGTTTTAAAATTAAAAAAGGGGAGATGATCGCCCTTGTCGGACCATCCGGTGCAGGTAAAAGCACCCTTGCAGATCTGCTTCCAAGATTTTATGATGTAACAGATGGCTCGATATTGCTGGACGGAATAAATATCAGAGATTATGAACCAAAGGGATTAATATCTCTTATGGGGATTGTTTCACAGGAGGCGATACTCTTTAACGACACTGTTTTTAACAATATAGCCTTTGGTCTTAGCGGGGTGTCAGAAGAGGATGTGATAAATGCTGCAAGGATAGCCAATGCCGATGAATTTATTGTCCAGATGAAGGATGGTTATCAGACTAATATCGGGGACAGGGGACAAACTCTTTCCGGTGGACAACGTCAGAGACTTGCAATTGCAAGAGCTGTCCTCAAAAATCCTCCCATACTGATACTGGATGAGGCTACATCCTCTCTGGACACTGAGAGCGAGAGACTTGTTCAGGACGCTCTGCTAAAGCTTATGGAGAACAGAACAACTATTGTGATTGCCCACAGACTCTCAACAATTAAAAATGCAGATGAGATCATCGTCCTGAAAGATGGCAGGATACATGAGAGAGGGAACCACAATCAACTGATGGAAAATGGGGGACTCTATTCTCATTTGTGCAGTTTACAGGCGTTTAATTAAAAATTATATATGGAAAGTTCATTGAACCAGATGCTCGAGCGTAGTTTTAAAGAGAATTGGGACAGACCCGCTCTCTCTGACTACAAAGGCATAACTCTGTATTACCGGGATGTGGCCAGGAGAATTGAGAAGATGCATATCATTTTTGAGATATGCGGTCTTAAAAAAGGGGACAGGGTTGCAATATGTTCAAGGAACCAGGCAAACTGGGGAGTTGTTTTTCTCTCTGCACTCACATACGGGGCAGTAGCCGTCCCGATTTTACACGAGTTTAAGCCCGGAAATATCCATCATATAGTAAACCACTCTGACTCCAAAATATTATTTGCCGGGGATCAGATGTGGGAGCAGCTCAGTGAGAGTGAGATGCCAAACCTTGAAGCAGTCATTCTGATCAACGATTTTTCTGTTCTCTATGCAAAGAACCCGCAGATATTCGAGACCAGGGAGCATCTGAACGAAATGTTCGGTAAAAAATACCCTAAAAACTTTAGACCTGTCCACATAAAATATTTTGAAGACACTCATGAAGAGCTTGCTCTGATCAACTATACATCCGGAACAACGGGATTTTCCAAAGGGGTAATGCTCCCATACAGGAGTCTTATCTCCAATATTCTTTTCGGATGGGAGGTGCATCCCCAGCTCAACAACACCTCAAACGTGGTTGCAATGCTCCCTACTGCACATATGTACGGGATGATGTTTGAGTTTCTTTTTGAAATGACCATAGGGGCACACGTCCATTTTCTCACCAGGATCCCAAGCCCCAAGATAATTATGGAGGCCTTTGCAGAGATCAGACCTGACATCATAATATCTGTACCTCTTATAATTGAAAAGATTTATAAAAAAAGGCTCCAGCCGATAATCAATAAAACACCGGTAAGACTGCTTCTCAGATTACCTGTGATAGACCAGAAGATAGAGAAAAAGATATTGTCAGAACTTGTAAAAACATTCGGCGGCAGATTCGCGGAGGTTATAATAGGAGGTGCGGCATTTAACAAAGAGGCAGAAGCATTCTTCAGAAAGATATCCTTTCCCTTTACTGTCGGTTACGGGATGACAGAGTGCGGGCCGATAATCACCTATTCCCCCTGGGATAACACCAGGCTCCACTCCTGCGGCAAAGCTGCCCCCCGGATGGAGATCAGAATAGATTCCGGGGACCCTCAAAGAATTCCGGGAGAGATTCTCTGCAAGGGTGCAAATCTTATGCTGGGTTATTACAAAAATCCTGAGGCAACAAAAGCAGTTTTTGATGATCAGGGATGGTTAAGGACCGGAGATATGGGAGTGATTGATAATGAAGGATATCTTTATATCCGGGGACGCTCAAAGAGTATGATACTTGGTCCTTCCGGGCAGAACATCTATCCTGAGGAGATTGAGAGTCAGTTCAATAACATGCCCTATGTGATAGAATCACTGGTAGTTGAAGAACAAGGTATTCTCACGGCCCTGATCTATCCCGATTTTGAACTTTGCGAACGGGAGCATCTGGATGAGGCGGCAATTCTCGAAAAGATGGAGGAGAACAGAGTGGCAGTAAACGAGGATCTGCCAAACTACTCCAGGATTCATCAGATAAAAATATTCCCGGAAGAGTTTGAAAAGACACCTAAAAGAAGTATAAAAAGATTTTTATATCAAAGAGTTTTGGAATAATATGGAAGACAAACAGGGACAATTCGACAAGAGCTATCTGGATATGGCTGAGGTATGGTCAAAGAACTCATACTGCAAAAGAAGACAAGTGGGTGCCTTGCTGGTTAAGGAGAAGATGATAATTTCTGACGGGTATAATGGCACACCTGCAGGGTTTGAAAATATATGCGAGGACGAAGAAGGCAAAACCAAACCTTATGTTCTGCATGCCGAGGCAAATGCAATAACCAAGGTTGCCAAATCGGGCAACAGTAGCCAGGGAGCCACAATGTATGTTACCACTGCACCGTGTCTGGAATGTGCCAAGCTGATAATTCAGGCCGGAATAAAAAGACTGGTCTACAGAGAGGGTTACAGGGCAACGGAAGGGATTGATCTGCTCAGAAGGGCAGGTATAGAAGTTGTTAACTATAAAGAATAAATTGATAAAAGATGGATATAAGTAGTATCAGGGATAGGATAAAATCAGCCCCTGTTTTATATATTGTTATAGCAGTATTGCTGATAGTTTTGATTTTTAGAGTTTTGACCAATGTGTCGGATCGCAGAAAGGAGATGGCGGTTAAGGCAGGGGAGTGGGATAAACTTATGCTTGTACTCTCCCAGATAGATGCTAACTATGTAGATCCTGTTGACAGAAGGGAGATAACCGAGCAGATAATTCCGGTTTTACTGGAAAAGCTGGATCCGCACTCTCTCTATCTGCCACCTGCAGAACTAAAGGATGCCGACGAGGCTCTGGAAGGTAATTTTGACGGGATTGGAATACAGTTTAATGTGCCTAACGACACTGCGGTTGTAATTAATGTAATAACCGGAGGCCCTTCTGACAGGGCAGGACTCCTCTCAGGAGACAGGATAGTGAAGGTGAACTCAGAGGTTGTAGCAGGTGTAAAAATGCATCAGGATTCACTTGTAAAGAGGTTACGGGGCCCCTCTGGTTCCGGAGTTAAAGTGGGTGTAAGGAGAGGATCCTCAAATGATCTGGTCTATTTTGACATAAAGAGAGATAAAATCCCGGTCAAAAGTGTGGATGTCAGCTATATGATAAATGACACAACCGGGTACATCAAACTGTCAAAATTTTCCAAAACCAGTCATGAAGAGTTTGTAAAAGCTCTCAAATCTCTTATGGAGGAGGGTATGAAGGAGCTTCTGTTCGATCTCAGGGGAAATTCAGGAGGATATTTTGATCAGTCTTTATTACTATCAAACGAATTTCTGGAGAAGGGAGAGCTTATTGTATATATGCAGGGGTTGCACAGAAAACGGCAGGATTATCATGCCAACGGAAAGGGAATAGCTAAGGATATCAGGCTCAAGGTACTTATTGACGAAGGATCAGCCTCCTCAAGCGAGATTTTTGCCGGTGCAATGCAGGACAATGACAGGGGTACAATTATAGGCAGAAGATCTTTTGGCAAGGGTCTGGTGCAGGAGCCGATATACTTTAGCGACAAGACCGGTCTGAGACTCACTGTTGCAAGATTCTACACTCCTACCGGCAGGTCAATACAAAAACCTTACTCTGAT
>JALNXR010000251.1 GCA_023230265.1 Bacteroidales bacterium
GGGTGACAACTCGGCAACAGGTGTGGCATTTTCAAGAAACCCTGCTACCGGTGAGGCAAAATTTTATGGTGAGTGGTTAATAAATGCCCAGGGAGAAGATGTTGTGGCAGGTATCAGGACCCCAAATCCCCTGAACGAATCCACAAAGAACGAACATAACATGCATCTGGCATCTCTGGAAACAGGCATGCCTGAGGTTTACAAAGAGCTTGATGCAATTCAGAAAAGGCTGGAGCATCACTTCAGGGATATGCAGGATATTGAATTTACCATTCAGGACGGAAAACTATGGATGCTCCAGTGCCGAGTAGGTAAAAGAACAGGTCTGGCTGCCCTGAACATGGCAATGGATATGCTTTCCGAAGGACTTATAGATGAGAAGACAGCCGTGATGAGAGTCGCTCCTGCACAGCTTGACGAACTCCTTCACCCGATTCTGGATCCTGCATCTGAGAAATCTGCAAAAGTAATTGCCAGAGGTCTTCCTGCAGGGCCGGGCGGCTCCGTGGGACAAATTGTTTTCACGGCAGAAGCAGCAGTTGAATCGGCAAAAGCAGGTAAAAAAGTTATACTGGTACGCGAGGAGACAAATCCTGAAGATGTTGAAGGGATGAGAGCCGCCGACGGTCTGTTGACTGCACGCGGAGGTATGACCTCACACGCTGCACTTGTTGCAAGAGGTTGGGGAAAATGCTGTATCGTAGGTTGCGATACTCTTCATATAAACCTTAAAGATAAGACTTTGACCATTAATGGTAAGGTTTACTCAGAGGGCACTGTTTTCAGTCTTAACGGAACAAGAGGTTTTGTATATGATCAGGCCATCGGCACAATGGATGCATCGGAGAATCCCCGTTTCAACAAATACATGACTATGGTTGACAAATTCAGAGTGCTGGGAGTAAGGACAAATGCCGACACTCCTGAGGATGCTCAGAATGCCGTCAACTTTGGTGCAGAGGGAATCGGTCTCTTCAGGATTGAACATATGTTCTACGGGAAGAATTCAGAACAACCCCTCTCCAAACTGCGCAAAATGATTCTTTCCAAAACTCTGGCAGAGAGAGTTCAGGCTCTAAAGGAGCTGGAACCCTATATCAAAAATGCAGTTAAGGGAACACTCAGAGTTATGGATAAGATGCCTGTGACATTCAGACTTCTGGATCCGCCACTGCACGAATTCGTTCCTCAAACAGCGGATAAGCAGAAAGAGCTGGCAGCAGAACTTGGCATCTCAGTTGAAGATGTTAAAAAGAGAGGTGAATCACTTCACGAGGTCAATCCTATGATGGGACACAGGGGTGTCCGTCTTGGGATTACATATCCCGAGATCAGCGAAGCTCAGTTCAGGGCAATTTTTGAAGCATCTGCAGAGCTTATTAAAGAGGGCTTTACACCGATGCCTGAGATTATGATCCCTGTAACAATTTCTGTTAAAGAGCTTGACAATCAGAAGGTTATTTGCGATAAAGTTTATGCCGATGTAACCTCCAGGTTTGGAGTTAAGATCAATTATCTCTACGGAACAATGATCGAGATACCCAGGGCAGCAATACTTGCAGATGAAATGGCAACTACCGCCCAGTTCTTCTCATTCGGAACAAATGACCTTACTCAAATGACATACGGATTCTCCAGGGATGACATAGGTGCATTTATGGGAGATTATATAAACAGTAAAATCCTTCCTAATGACCCCTTCCAGACTCTTGATCAATCCTCTGTAGGCAAACTCATTGAGATGGGGATAAGCGGTGGCCGCTCTACCAATCCAAAACTAAAGATAGGCATTTGCGGAGAACATGGAGGAGAGCCTGCATCGGTAGAGTTCTGTCATAAAGCAGGTATGAATTATGTTTCATGCTCACCCTTCAGGGTACCCATAGCTCGCCTTGCAGCCGCACAGGCAGCAATAAAAAATCCCAGGTAAATCAACGGCGAAATCAACGACGAAATCAACGACGAAGATTTTGTCATTGACAAGAACATCAAGTAGATACAAGACACAAACTTTCTGAAATAGAAAGTTTGTGTCTTGTAATTATCTATATATCAGATCAATGATAAAGTCTTCGCCGTTGATCCTAAAGTTTCCCACCACTTTAACAGCAAGATTAACAGCAAGTAACGGTGCTATTTTCGCTAATTTTTGATTCTGATCTTAATTCGACTTTTATTAAATTGAAAAGATTTTTCAATTCACCATGGTTGTTTATAATCAGCCTTCTCATAAGCTCAAAAATCGGCTCACTGATTAATACTGATATTGCCTTCATGATTTTTACTATCAAATTCATTATCCTTTGCCATAGTGTCATCAATGTGAGCTGGTCACCTATGTCCACAAACAGCCCTCCTAAGGTTTCATAATTGGAGAAGCGATTTTCCAATGACACTAAGGTATGGGTTATCAACGCTATGGTGCAATCAGCTATCTGTTCATTGAAATGCTCGGCCTGACATTTCCCCAGTTTGAAATATTGTTTGCATTCCTTGAATAGAACCTCTATTGTCCATCTTACCTGGTATAGTTCATAGGCTTTCTCAAAGTTTATATTCATGTCGGTGGTGATAAGGAAGCTCCATTCTTTTCCATTTATGTTCCTGATAAATATCAATTTAACAGGACAATCATGTATCACACACTTTGCATAAAAGAATTCACAGTTGTACTTTTTGTTCTTCCTTTTTGATAGTCGCGAATATCTTTCTATTACCTGTCTGGGAGTTCGGCCAACACCATTGATGCGATACCTTGCATTATCCTTGCGCCCCACTCCCAGGTAGTTTATGCTTTTTTTACTTATTCTCCTTATTTCCCTCATGAACTCTATGGTAGAGAACCACGAATCGGCGAGGAGGTAATTAGCCTTGAAATTATTGCGGATGGCTCTTTTTAGCATCAGCAGTGCACTTTCCAACTTCTTTATATCCAGCTCTTCCAGCCTTTTGTAATCTGGATTTTTGCCGTCATGTATGCCTTGCCTGTGCTTTTTCAACTCCCTTTTGTTTAATCCCCAGCTGTTTTTCTTATTCTCCCTGTGTAGGGAAAAGTCGCAGGCCTGTGTGGAGATGCCATCATTGTAACCTAAGACCAACATTTTGAAGCCCAATAGGCACAAGTTTGAAATATGATCGAAGACTTTTGATATTCCTTCTATCTTCAGACCTGTTTTCTCAAGAAGTGTATCATCTAGAATAAAACAGGCCTCCGTCTTTGGCTTGGCGATGCTGTTCTGATCCACTGTCTGACGGTATTTGATAGACACATACGAAAGTACACGCCTCCAATCTGTTTGGGGGCGCATAAGAAACCGGTAAAATCCATTCTTGCCACTATCTATGAAATTGAAAAAGTCTTTCTTCCACACGCTATGGATGCTGTTGTTCCCTTTTAAAAGTCTCATTATTATTAATATATATAACAATGAGACGGACCTCCCATTTCTTTGGAACCCTTTTCCTACCTCCAATGCCTTGGTAAGGCTCAATCTCCTTAAAATTGTGCTCACCGAGCTACATATTACTTCCGGATTTGAATAAGAATTTGAAATCTCGCTTAGAAAATCTATCTTTGGTATCATTGCAGAGGCGTTTAAATATTTGTATATCTTGTGATTAAGCAATACAAATTTACAAATTATTATCCGTTTCTGCAATTTTTTTATGG
>JALNXR010000138.1 GCA_023230265.1 Bacteroidales bacterium
CGGTTATGACAAGCAAAATCGCCTTAACGCAATCACCTCTATCGTCGGAGCAGAGACCAATACATTCACGTACAGTTATCTTTCATGCACACAAATCATCAGCGGGTACACTGCCACAACTCCTTCAACAGGCACAACAAATATAATCGTTACACGCACATACGAACCCAACCGAGACCTCATTTCAACCGTTACTAACTCCTTTGTGGCCCTTGTGCCCTCTGTGGTTTCATCTTTCAGCTATTACAATGACAGCACAGGTAAGCGAACTGGCCGGATTGATTATTATAATGGATCGACTGTTACCAATACATTTGATTATAATATCCGTGATGAGGTGACCAACGCTGTGATGAATTTGGATGTACAGAACATTGTCTATGATGACATAGGAAACCGTGAGCAGTCTACAGTTTACAATGATCAGTCAGCAGTCACAAATTTATATGTCGCAAATCAGCTCAATCAATACACCTCTATGAACTCTGGTGGCTCCGCGAGAAACCTTACTCACGATGATGATGGTAATTTAACCTTTGACGGTGCACAGTGGCACCACGCATACGATGGAGAAAACCGCCTCAGCAGCTCATCCAATCTGACCAGCGGCGTTTATTGTGAATATGCATATGATTATCAATCAAGGCGCATCTCCAAGACAACCCTAACCCCCAGCCCCTATAGCTCCCTGACCACTAAATACATCTGGGATGGTTGGAACATCGCGGCGGAGATAATAATTGACCACGTAAACTCATCAACTAATATTTCATATTATACATGGGGCTTGGATTTATCCGGCACATTACAAGGTGCTGGCGGTGTCGGCGGTTTATTGTGTGATACAAAAGTAAGAAGTTCCGAAACCAACACGTATTTTGCGGTTGGAGACGCCAATGGAAACATTACTGAGTATATTGATAATACCGGAGCAACAGCCGCACACGGAGGGCACAGTGCTTTTGGTGAAACAAAAATTTCTGGTTCAATGAAAGATGACTTTACGCATTGGTTTAGCACCAAGCCTTTTGCTAAAGAGACTGGTTTTGTTGTATACCAACAGCGTTATTATGATCCTATCCTTTGCCGGTGGCTCTCCAAGGACCCGATTGGTATTAAAGGCGGCCTGAATGAGTACGGGTTTGTTGGAAATGATGGGGTGAATCATTGGGATAAATTGGGCTTAAGTAGCTCAAAAATATGTTGTAATGTTAATACGTTTGAGATTGATGTAAAGGGGTGGAATGGAGGTTGGCCATCGTTATTCGGGAAACTGTATTCAAAACAATTAGAAGTGAAATTTAAACTTTCTTTAAACAAGGGTTCAAGTAAAAAGTATTGTATTATTGAACAGCACATGAAAGGTGAGGTCAAAGTGGCTGGAAAACATACTGGCGGACCTTGGAGCAGTTGGAAAGCTGATGGAAACTTTGATGCAGTTTGGTGGTCGGGGACTACTTGGTATTCTGGTGGAGGTGGACGCTGGAGTTTTAATGGACGAAATGCGGCATTTTACGATGCGCCGGGAATAGAAAATTATTCATATCCACGAGATTTTCCTGTGTACTATGGTGGTGTAGGTGGAAAGGGGCATTTCCAATTCCGTACTCGGGTTATTGACAAAAACACAAAGAGTGTGGTTAGAGAATTGTTTTGGGGCATTTTGGTCGACTACAAAACACCTACATCGGGTGCAAGTTATTTCTACTTGTAACGATAGTTTGGTAAGGGGGGGGGATGTTGAAATTCACCATAAGGGTTAAGTTATTTATTATTGTTTCAATAATGATGTGTATTGGAATATATTATGTATGGCTGCAACGGCCATCAAAGCAATCGATTGATTCAATAATTTCGTTATCTGGGAAAAAGCTGGATAGCGTTGAAAAGAAATTAGCTTATGAGGAAGTTAAACAAGCTTATATCTTCTCTCCGCTTGTTGTTGAGGTAAGCGTAATTGATATCAACGGTACGATTGCTGATAACTCAGGCCAGCAATGGTTAGTTGCAAAAACCAAACCATCCTTATTACACAAGGGCCATTTGGTTAATCAAGAAATTGTGTTTATCAGTAATCTTGGCAACCAAAAGCCCAGCATGAGTGATGCTTCAATTTTTTCTAAAAATCTAAAAATTGAAGATGGTGACAAATGTGTTTTGTTTTTGAATAAAAATAAGTTTTTAAGCGATGCTTCTAAAAAACCAGTTTTTAAGTGCAATAAATCTATATTGATTCAAAAATTTACAGGACAGGTGTCAGAACCGTAGTTATAGATTCTACAATTCACGACTTTGTTTAGGAGGAGCATAATAATACAACTATGAATTGCGAACTCATGCAAACGATGAGTTACAGCACAGTTTTCCAAACAAAATACGTGTATGAGACATCAGAAAAAAATACGGTGACGAGCTGTTATTTTTCCAATTGTACCACACAATTCTGCCGGATATACAGGTGGCTCTCCAGAGACCCGATTGAGGAAGATGGTGGATTGAATTTGTATGGGTTCGTTGACAATGAACCCATAGGTTTGGTGGACATGCTAGGGAGAAAGCTTTTCTGATTGGAAGGATGCTGAACTAAGCATTAACGGGAAGCCCTTCAGTGAAGGTAAAGACAAGTTTATCAAACTAGCAAAAAGAGAATTAGGTTATGAATTGAGAAGTGTGAATACAAAGGATTTATTTTATGATGCTATAGAGGATACCGTGAGTAATGCTGAATTTATGCCTGGTCAGCGACAATTACTTTTTAACATGACGACAATTATAACTTAACATTGACGACAATTAAAGCGCGTAGTTATTTCATGGTTTTTTCCCTTGTTTTTGTGTTTATTGCGGGGCTCGTCAGCTCGCGCTAACTCCCAGCTGAATTCCGCTTATTTCGATCGGGCCAACCTCTCAGTGGGAGGGGCTCCGAGACGAAGGGCACTCGCCGGCTGGCACCGGCTCCCTCGCTTAATTCTGCCTCCGCCGCTCGAAGCCGACATCCCGTAGGGATGAGCCCGAAGGGCGGTCGGCGAAGAGCGGCGGAGGCAGAATTAGATACCTTTTCAGGAGGTTTTGGCAGCTGGGTTCCTTTTGCTTTCGCCTGTCATCTCCAGAATCACCGAGTGGTGGACAAGTCTGTCGATCGCCGCTGCGGTTGTCATCGGATCTTTGAATATACTATCCCATTTACTGAAAACCAGATTGCTGGTTATTATCAAACTTTTCCGTTCATAACGCTCGGCGAGGAACGTGAAAAGTATCTCCATTTCCTCTCTGCTCTGTTGCACATAGCCAATGTCATCAAGGATAATCACCTCATATTTATCCAACCCGACAAGCTCACGTTCTATGGTAAGAGAAGCTTTTGCTGCCAGCAGTTTCTGAACCAGAGAAAACGTTTTTATAAAAAGAACCGGTATGGAATGATTCACTATTAACTCATGGCCTATGGCTGCGGCCAGGTGCGTTTTACCGCGGCCCGGCAGCCCGAACATTAATATGTTCTCCGCTCTTTCAGCAAAGCCGCCGGTGATTAACTGCGGCAGCAATGCGCGCACTTTGTGAGGTAGAAGCTTCTTATCCAGAGTCGCAAGGTTTTTCCCGTCCGGCAGACGCGATTGTTTTAGCAGGCGCAGAGTTCTGCGTTTTCGGCGCGTCTCCACCTCCTCCTCGGCCAGTGCCTGCAGGAACTGTTCATACCCCCAGTGTTCGGATGCCGCTTTTTCCGCAAGCAGCGGATATGCGCTAAGCATTGACGGCAGACGCAGACTCTGAAGCAATATATTTAATGCAGGGATGCTCATTTACTTGCCCTCCAACAGCTTGTCATATTCTGTAAGGTCAACGCTTTCTATATTGACCTCAGGAGGTGAGTCATTGCGGTCAATCGGCATAAACTCTTCTACCACAGCCCAGCGTGGCAGAGCGCCTTTGGCGAGCAGATTCGTTAGCACTTGATCGACAGTGCTTTGCATGCCATCGGTGGCAAGTTTCAGTATCCTAAGATATTCCATATCAGCGATGCGCTCTGAGCATTTCAGCTGCAGCTGATCATAGGTTTTGCGGAAATTCAGTGTCGGAAACATCTCCTCCCGGTAACGATAATCCCGGAATGCTCCAGGCTTGCGCACCAACGAATGGATGATGTGCCGGTAATTGATGTTGGATTTGCCCCTGCCACGCAGCCTGGGAGCGCCAAGCTGTAATTCGCCGTTATAGTAGACCTCAACCCGATCTTCGTATATGCGGCCTGTTACTTTTTTGCCTATGAGGCGGCTTGGTACGGAGTAGACGTTTCTCGCGAGGTTAACGGTTGACCACTTGCGAACAACAGCCTGCTCTTCATCCCATTCACTGAGCCGGGAAGCTTTCAGCTCAGGCATGTGCTTGAGTTCGTCGTTAAGCCGATCACGGCGCAGGTTGTTTGCCTTGATCAAGACCTCGCACAAGAAGTGGTCGTACTCTTCACGGCTAGCAAAGTCACGGCTGCCACGCAGAAGCAAATGCTGGTTGACCCTGCGTTTTATATGCCCGTTAAGGCTTTCCACAACTCCGTTTTCATTGCTTTTGCCGATGTTAATGGTGTGTGGTTCCATTCCGAAATGCTCGGCTAAATCTAGGTACCGCTGATTAAAAGGCCGTTTTACCGTGTCGTCTGCTTTGGATGGGTTGTGGGTTGCCGATGTGCTGTTGTCTGTCCAGAGCTCCTCGGGAACATGGCCCAGGCGGAACAATGCGTCCTGTATGCCTGTTTTCAAGGCCTGTAAGCTCTCGCTGAAGCAGACAGAGGCCCACTCCCAGTTGGAGTATGAAAGCGTGCTGTGACAGAGCATATGGGGAAACGCCTCTCCGTTAATTTTTATCTCCAGTGGGTCCATATGCGTGAAATCAACGGACATCCGCCGTCCAGGCTGAACATCCTGCGGAAAAAAGACCTCTTTGTCAGGACCCTTAGTCGCCCGCCATTCACGAACCCGGCGCTGAAAAGTCCTTAAATGCTTCTCCTGAAGCTTGCCTGGGTGCTGTTCACACAGATACTCAAACAGAGCTTTACTTTCAAGCTCCGGTGTTTCAAGCATCTCTTCCGCTTCATTCCAGATATCCTCAAGCGGATCTTCCCTTGTGCGCCATTGGCGCTTCTGCCCTTTCACCTCGGAGGGCATTTTTGCTCCATGTAAATATTTTGAAGCTGTCTGACGGCTCATTCCGGCCTTTGCCGCTGCCATCTCGATTGAACTTGTTTTCGTATGATTTTTCATCAGTAATATTACCTGTTGATCTGTTACAGCCATAAGTAAACCCTTCTGCTTTTGAGCTACTTATTACTATAATATGTTTTAGAAAAATGTTAATTTCTAATTGTCGCTGATGTTAAATTATAATTGTCGTTATCCATATGCCTTATGATTATATGGCACTTGCACTACATGGTACTATTTCCAGAGGCAAGCATGTTGTGAATTATGGTGATATGCATGAATCAAGTGATAAAATTTATAGATTTGCGGGCAGGGCTGGCCAGTTACTAAGGATCAACGTCGTAATTTCGTCATGTCAGAAGACTGCCAAAGGCCTCGTGTCGCATAATGATAAAACGACGAATGAACAGCTGATTATTATTCGTCCTGAGATTGACTCCGATATATCTAAGGATGGAAAAAAACTATGCGAAGCAGACCTGCAGACTGCTAGATTAAAGGTGCAAGTTGGTAAAACTCCAGCATACTAGGTTTACATCGATAGTTATTTTTTGAAGTGCTAAGTTGATTAAATCATTTTGCTAACTACAGACTACTTGATCTCATTGGACTTTAAAAAACTCAAAACTATGCTCTAACATGTTCATTGGCAGGCATTAACGCAGTTTGTGCTGCTTAAAATCAAGTATTGCGCAGTGGATTATTAAATGTTACCTTATTAAGCATACCGCTTATAATAA
>JALNXR010000139.1 GCA_023230265.1 Bacteroidales bacterium
TGGCAACCATCTCCGGGGTCATGTCGAGCCCTGTTACACTGCCGTTTTCTCCGACTATAGCTCTGGCTACGAAACAATCATTTCCTGCTCCGCTTCCCAGATCCAGAATATCATTCCCTTTACGGATACCTGCATACCGGGTAGGAATTCCGCATCCCAGCCCATAATCCGCATCCGGATCATAACCTTCAAGAGTTGAATAATCATCCGATGCCATCGTAAACCCGGAACCGCAACACCCGGAGGAGTCCCCGCAGCAGGAAGATTTTACCGGGATGCCAGCCTGTTTGGCATTGTTGCCTGCCGGCTGAACGATGTTTCCGTATTTCCCCTTGACGATGAGTTTTAAATCTTTTGAATTCATAATTTTCTTTGTATCTCCTCTGTATACAAATTATAAAATATTTCTTTTATCTGATCTCTTATACGCCTGAATTCCTTTAAAATATAATCCGGGGTTCCGCTCTTTTCAGACGGGTCCTCAAAGCCAAAATGCAACCTCTTTTTAACCTTCCCGCTAAAGACCGGACAGGTTTCTTTGGCGTCATCGCAGACAGTTATCACATAGTCCCACTTATCTTCCAGATAGTTTTCAACCGGTTTGGGGATATGAGAGCTGATATCTATTCCGGACTCCTTCATTACCTTTACAGCGATAGGATTAACTTTAGAGGCAGGAAATGTTCCGGCAGAAAAAACGCTCAGCCTTATGTCAAAAGATTGAAGAAAACCTTGCGCCATCTGACTGCGGCAGGTGTTACCGGTGCATAATATGAGGATTTTCATTTTTTCTCCAATTTTGAGTTGAAGATCTTTACCATTTCATCTGTAGTTAGTACACCTGTATGTCTGAAGAACTCTTTACCCTCTCTGTCTAAAAGCACCTGGGTCGGTATCACCACAATTCCGTAGTATTCCATAATGGTCTGGTTCTCCTTTAGGCGGACATTCTTGAATTGGACATTGATCTCTTTTGGATACAATGTTCTTATCTCCTCCAATACTCCCTCCATCTGTTTGCAGGAAGAGCATCCTATCGCTCCAAACTCAAGGAAAGTAGATTTGTAAGGGAGCTTGTTCTTTATATAGTTGTATGCTGAATCAACCTTTACTGATTCTGATTTTACTATCTGCGGATCCATATAGGATTGCTTAAGTTGGGAAGTGTAACCTGTAAGAGTATTCCGGAAAAGTGCCAGGAATACAAAAAACAGAATTGAGAACAAGATAAAGCTTATCGAGAACAGCTGTTTTAATCTGGCTGATCTGTTAGCGTTCTTTTGTCTTTTCATAAATACTATTTTGCCGGGATTAATATTTTCCACATTAAACAATTCCTCCGAAAATCAGACCTGCAATTGTTGAAAGAATAATTACAAGAACAACATATACTACTGTCTTTTCTGTTCCCATAACCTTACGAATGACAAGCATGTTTGGAAGTGACAAAGAGGGGCCTGCAAGCAGCAATGCCAAAGCGGGACCTTTCCCCATACCGGCAGCGATCAGACCCTGGACTATAGGGACCTCAGTAAGAGTCGCAAAATACATAAATGCACCTACAATAGAAGCAAAAAAGTTGGAAAAGACAGAATTACCTCCAACCAGCCAGGCTATCCACTCGTTTGGAATAACTCCGGCAATGGTTTTGCCATCATGGGTTGATCCGAGAAGAAATCCTGCGACAATTACACCAAAAGCCAAAAGGGGAAGTATCTGTTTTGCAAATCCCCAGGAAGAGAGAGTCCACTCTCTATTCTCTTCATCCTTTTTGTCAAAAAGCGTGATTATACTTAAAGCAGCAATTCCTACTATCATAGGTACAAGTGGAGTGAGTTTTGGGTCTGAAATAAGATTTTTGGCAATCAGGGCTGAAGCAATTATAGCCAAAGCTGCAATCAAAACCCACTGCCACTTGATCTTAAGAATCCGGATTAAGGAATATCCCAGAAGTAATCCAAATAATCCGGTGATATACCATTTGTACGCCCATATGTAATACCATGTACTGGAAACATCGCCCTGTGCAGGATGTCCCCAGTTGGCAAATACCAGAATAAGAACCAGTACAAAAAAGTGAAAAGCTGTCTGCCAGATCGGTCTCTTTTCAGGCTCTGGTTCTATATGCATCTGTTCCTCTTTTTTGATTCTCTCCTCTTTACGGTAAATAAAAGCCATAATCAGACCGATTATTACACTGAACAACACAGCTCCGATCATTCTTGCTATACCTATTTCAAACCCCATTATCCTGGCTGTAAGTATAATGGCTAGAATATTAATAGCCGGACCTGAATAAAGAAAGGCAATTGCCGGCCCAAGACCTGCACCACGTTTATGAATACTGGAAAAGAGAGGCAAAATTGTACAGGAACAGACGGCAAGTATTGCTCCGGAAACGGAGGCAACAGTGTATGCAAGCCATTTTTTTGCATTGGCTCCAAAATAGCGAAGGACCGATCCCTGGCTCACAAACACAGAGATTACCCCTGCGATGAAAAAGGCGGGCAAAAGACACAACACAACATGTTCTCTTGCGTACCATTTTACAAGGTCTAATGTTGCCGATATTGCGGTTGTAAATCGCGCACTCTCTATCGGCAGAAAGAATGCAGCCCCAAAGATCACTATGATCCAGAGAAGAATCTTAATCTCTTTTTTATTATCCATATGTTTTATATTTCGTAAAAAGGCGAACAGTAAAGTCAAAAAAAAATCATTGTTTCAGATCCCCGCAGATCCCCTGTCAGAAACTCTTATCAGAAGGTCCTGGTCAAAAGACTCTTATCAGGTAGTATATACCTACAAGAATGAATAGAACAGCTATTATCCTTCTGAACCACTTCTCAAAAGACTTGATTTTATTATAAAACTCTCCTATCCCTGAAATGGTATAGGCAAGTATCCAGGAGAGAATAATTACAGGAATGCCGGTTGCCAGGGCAAATATTGCAGGCAGATATAATCCCGAGGCACTGCTTATGGTCATCGGTACCAGCATTCCAAAATAAAGCACACCGCTGTAGGGGCAAAATGCAAGAGCAAAGAGCATTCCGAGTAAAACGACATCAAGATAACCCCACCTTTTTTTATCTCCTATCTTTGAAGTAATACTTCCGGTTCCGGGAATCTTTATCTTAATGATGTCCAGCATAAAAAGGCCGATAATTATCAGAAGCGGACCAAGAATCTTCTCTCCGTATTGCTGGAAGAATCCGGACAATTTGAATTGATCAGCTCCGAAATAGAGTATCAGTGCAATGGCGGTGTAAGAGATAGCTCTGCCCAAAGTATAGAGCAGTCCGCTGATAAACACCCTGTTGCGGTTTTCAATATCTTTACTGATAAAACCGACAGCAGTTATGTTTGTTGCAAGCGGACAGGGGCTTATTGCTGTCATCAAACCCAGCACCAATGCCGATATCCACGGCATGGTGCTGTTTTCGAGAAAATTATTTAGAAGATCCATCCTGGTTGATTTGTGTTTGGAAAGTCATAAAAATTTACAAAAGAGGATCAATATTCTCTTTTATAATAGATTTGAATTTCTCAGGATTACTTTTAGCATACATAAATCCCTGATTTGTAATGTTTATCTGTTTCTTCCCTTTTACAATCAAAAGAGCCTGTCCGGATACTTTAAGCTTTTTAGCCAACTCCTTACCTGATTCCTCCTCGATGTTTACAGATGAAAACCTGACCTTCTCTCCGTACAGGGATTGAACATTTGCCTTTGCCTGCTCTTCAACAGCTTTACATGTAACACAACGTGCCGTAAAATGAAAATAATATACATCTACCTTAACAGGAGGGTTATCATTCGGAGCATTGGTAATTACCGGCTCAGCAAAAAGAGATGATGTTAACAAAACCATGAAGGCTGTCAATGTTGATAAAATTATGTGTTTCATATCGGTATACATTATAAATTATTTATTCATATTTTTTCAATATCTGTAAAAGTTCATCTGCAGACGGAACCCTTCCCTTGATCTCAACAGTTTCGTTCACTACGAGAGAAGGAGTCGCGATTACCCTGTACTTCATTATCTCCACAATATCCTCTACCTTTATTATTGTAGCATTAATCCCATGCTTTTCTACAACTTCCCGGGTGAGCTTTTCCAGAGTTTTACACTTCTGGCATCCCGGTCCCAATACTTTAATTTCCATATATAATATTCTTAAATTGTTAATATTAAATTAATTTGAGTTTCGATACTGTTTCACGTATCAGGTTACTTTTTTAAATATCGGATTACCTTTCAAAAAAATTCTTTAACATTAGTTTTGCCTCCTCCCAATTCTGACGGTTAATACAATATTTAATATAGGGAGGATTTATCTCTCCCTGAATAAGCCCTGCTCTCTTTAGCTCCTTGAGATGTGCAGAAAGTGTGGACCGGGCTATCGGAAGATTATCTGCCATATCACCGCTGTAACAACATTTATCGGTATTTACGGCCAGAAAATCCATAATATAAATTCGCACAGGATGGGAGAGTGCCTTGGCATAGGATGCCAGTTTAATTTGTTCGGGTGTGAAGAATCTCTTTGCTGATGGCATAAAACATTTCGTAAAAACACGAAACGAAGGTAAGGAAAAATTATAATACAATGCAATTTTTTTATTTATCAATTATCCCACTATGCAGAATAGTTGCAATTAATTATCTTTATACCATTAATTATCTTTACGTAATGAAAAAAGATGATGGCTTATTGATAGAGGTGTTTTCGGGAACACCCTGGGAAGCAGAGATGGTAAAGAGCCTGCTTGAGGATGCAGAGATACCTGCATCCATAAGAAACTCAATACTGCAGTCGAACATGTATGATCCGATTTATTCTTCAGGGACAAAAGTGGTGGTGCTTGACACTGACAAGAAAAGAGCCACTGAGATTGTCGACGGATATTACGAAAACCTCAAAAAACAGGACTGAAAAGGAGTACGAAAGGGATCCAGAAAGCATTTATTAATCCTATGATAAAAGAACACCGTCCTCAGATAACCGCCCACCATCCTAAGATAACCGAATCCCATCCCCTGGAGCCGTTCCTTCCGACTGGAGCAAAACTACTTATGCTTGGAAGTTTTCCACCTCCTGCCGAAAAATGGTCAATGAATTTCTTCTATCCCAATTTTCAAAACGATATGTGGAGGATTATCGGGATGATTTTTTATGATAATCCGGGACACTTTATAAAAGAGAGAAAATTTGATGCAGAAAAAATCAAAGCTTTCTGCAAGCAAAGAGGGATTGCTCTTTATGATACAGCCTGTAAGGTCATCAGACAACAAAACAACGCCTCTGACAAATATCTTGAGGTTGTTGAGAGAACCGACATTACCGCTTTATTAAACAGGATCCCCGAATGCGAAGCCATTGTTGTTACAGGCCAAAAGGCAACTGACACCCTGCTGGAGACCCTGACATGTAGCGGTTTGGCAGTCAGTGAGCCGTCTATCGGAGAGTATAACCGGTTTGTCTTTTCCGGTAAGGAGATGTTGCTGTACCGAATGCCGTCAACCTCCAGAGCCTATCCGCTGCCAATTGAGAAAAAGGCAGAGATATACCAAAAAATATTCGCCGTTGATTCTGCCTTTTCCAGCATAAATGCTTAGGTGCATCACCCAAGAAGTGCCACATGTTAAAGTTCCCCACATCAAGAGTTAATGGTAACAGTCAAAAGTGCTACATGTTAGCAAATTTTATAACCTATTGTTGTTGAGTCGCATAGATAATTTTTCGAAAAGTATAGTGTAACCGTTCGTTGAGCCCCGCCTTGTATACAAAAAAAAAGAGATTAAAAAATCTCTTCTTGCGTTATCTCCATTTTGGATGAAGTCCA
>JALNXR010000140.1 GCA_023230265.1 Bacteroidales bacterium
CTCTCCTGCAGCACCCGGCCGATTATGGCAGCTCCAAAGGAGGGATGATCAATATAGGCGTCCCCTGTGAATAAGATTATATCTGCAGAATCCCAGCCGAGTGCGGCCATCTCTTTTGCAGATGTAGGCAGAAAATCCCTGAGTTCTCTTTTTGTCATTACATTCTCTCGGGAAGCTTAATCCCCAGAATATCCATTGCATTAGCAAGGACGACAGCAATTGTATTTATTAGAATCAGTCTCATGGAGCGTACAGAAATGTCGGTCTCCCTGATAATACTATATTCATGATAATATTGATTGAACTCCCTGGCCAGTTCAAAGGCATAATTTGCAATCAGGGCAGGAGAGTGATCCTTTCCAGCTTCTGCGATCTTTTCTGGAAATATATTCAAAAGTTTAATAATCTGTATCTCCTTCTCGTTCAAGATTACAGAATCTATTGTTTCCCCTTTTTCCAGATCCCCGGATTTTCTGATTATTGATCTGATTCTTGCATGAGTGTACTGAATAAACGGGCCTGTATTGCCGTTAAAATCTATGGATTCGTTGGGATCAAAGAGCATTGTTTTCTTAGGATCAACCTTTAGAATAAAATATTTTAATGCACCGAGGCCCAGCATCTCAAAAAGTTCCTCTTTTTCAGATTCGGCCATATTCTCCAGTTTGCCAAGCTCCAGCGAGGTTTCTCTTGCAGTTGATATCATAGTCTCAATAAGATCATCAGCATCCACCACAGTACCTTCCCTGGATTTCATCTTCCCCTCCGGGAGTTCAACCATTCCGTAGGAAAGGTGGTATATTGAGTCCGACCATTCGTACCCAAGCTTTTTCAAAATCAGTTTAAGTACCTGAAAATGATAATTCTGCTCATTTCCTACAACATATATATGTTCATCCAGTTTGTATTCACTGAATCTCTGATGAGCAGTGCCCAAATCCTGTGTCATATATACTGATGTACCGTCGCTTCTCAGTAGCAGTTTTTCGTCAAGCCCCTCAGAAGTGAGATCACACCAAACGGAACCATCATCTTTTCTAAAAAAGACTCCCCTCTCAAGCCCCTCCTTTACTAATTCTTTTCCAAGGAGATAGGTTTTAGATTCATAATATGTTTTATCAAAGGCAACTCCTAGAGATTTGTATGTCTGGTCAAATCCTTCGTATACCCAGGAGTTCATTTTTTTCCAAAGCTCAACAACCTCATTTTTACCCTGCTCCCATTCCACCAACATCTGCTGAGCCTCCTTCAATACAGGCGCCTCCTTTTCTGCCTCTTCCTGTGAATACCCTGATAATTTTAGTTCTTCTACCTCTTTTTTGTAAATACGGTTAAAGTCCACATAATAGTCTCCTACAAAATGATCTCCTTTGACACCCCTGATCTGAGGAGTCTCACCCCCGGCATTCTTCAGCCAGGCCAGCATTGATTTGCATATGTGAATGCCCCTGTCATTAACAAGGTTGACCTTAATCACCCTGTGACCATTAGCCTCAAGCAATCTGGAGATTGACCAGCCTAGCAGATTGTTTCTTATATGTCCGAGATGGAGTGGTTTGTTTGTATTGGGAGAAGAGAACTCTACCATAACGGTTTTACCGGTGGATTGTCCATAACCCCATTTATGAGAAGTACTTATTATTGAAAGAGTCTTAAGCCAGTAAGCCGGTGTGAATTTTAAATTCAGAAATCCTTTTACAACATTGAATTTCTCTATTTCGGGAGTATTCTTTTTGATGTATTCTCCGAGTTCCTGACCAGTCTGCTCAGGATTCCTGCCGGATATCTTTAGTAGCGGAAATATTACTGCTGTGATGTCTCCTTCAAATTCTCTCCTTGTTACCTGAGTCTGGAGAATTTTATCATCAGGTACAGTTTTATAGAGGTCTTTAACAGCCTCTTTCATCTTCTGTTCAATAAATTTTTCTGGATTCATCTACTCTCCTTTTAGGAATAATTGTACTGAAACTTTTGCGCAAAGATAACATTTAGTTGCATAAAAAAAGAGAACCCCGGGCTCAGGTTGACCCTAATAAGGGACAAACTGCCAAACGGGGTTCTCTTTATTGGTTATTATAATTTATCAGTTCAGACCTCTGTTCTTTAAAAGAGCATCAATCCCCGGCTCTTTACCTCTAAAATTTACATAGAGTTTCATCGCCTCATCCTGCCCTGCTCTGGCCAGAACCTCATTCCGGAATTTTGCAGCCACATCTTTGTTAAAAATATCCCCTGTCTCCACAAATGCCTGGTAAGCGTCGCTGTCCAAAACTTCTGCCCAGATATATGAATAGTATCCCGCAGTGTATCCACCTGTAAATATATGATTGAAATATGTGCTTCTGTATCTGGGTGGTATCTGAGGTAGCAGCCCTCTCTTATCAAGAGCCTGCTTTTCAAACGACAGAATATCAAATCCGGCAGGTATCTCCTTAAGTGTGTGATAGTCCATATCCAGCAGAGATGCTGCGAGATATTCAGTAGTTGCAAAACCCTGACCATACTTTCCGGAGTTAACTATTTTATCTATCAATTCCTGAGGTATATCCTCTCCGGTCTGGTAATGTTTCGCATAAACCTTAAGAACCTGAGGTTCGAACACCCAGTGTTCCATAATCTGTGAAGGAAGTTCCACAAAATCTCTTGTCATTCCTCCCACCCCGTAATAATGTACGTTTTTAAGAAGGCTTGCAAGAGCGTGTCCAAACTCGTGAAACATTGTCTCAGTCTCATCCAGGCTCAACAAAGCAGGATCATTGCCGACTGGTCTGGTAAAGTTACCCACGATAGATACAAGCGGAGCCACTCTTTGTCCATCCCTGTATGTCTGCGAACGGTAACCTGTACACCAGGCACCCCCTCTTTTTGCTCCCGGTCTTGCAAACATATCCATAAAGAGAATACCAAGATGTGTCCCGTCAGCCTCTTTACACTCAAATGCTACGGCTTCCGGATGAGGAAGGGGAACATTCTCCATCAGGGTGAATGATATCCCGTACAATTGGTTAGCCACATAGAATATCCCCTCTCTGACATTCTCAAGTTTAAAATAAGGTCTAAGCTGGCTATCGGTAAGGTTAAATTTCTTTGAAAGAGATTTCTCAAAATAATATCTCCAGTCCCAGGCTTCCAGAACATCTTTAAGCCCCTCTTCTGCTGCTATGCTTTTCATATCTTCCAGTTCTCTCACTGCAGAGACAATAGCTGGTTTCCAGAGTCTGTCGAGCAGATTGTATACAGCGTCAGGTCTCTTTGCCATTCTCTCCTCAAGCTGATAATCCGCAAAGGTTTCAAAACCAAGCATCTTTGCCTTTTGAGTTTTGAGATCCAGGAGTTTTTTAATAATCTCCTTGTTGTCAGACTCGTTGTTATTATTGCCCCTGTTAAGGTATGCCAGAAGAATCGTCTTCCTGAGTTCCCTGTTGTCTGCCTGTTGCAAAAAAGGCATAACACTGGGATTATCCAGGCCGAACACCCATTTGCCTTTTGTGGCAGAATCAGAAGCAGCTCTCTCAGAAGCAGCATTAATCATAGCTTCTGAGAGGCCGGAAAGATCTTCCTGATTATCAATAATAAGCTTGAAATCTGCTGTTTCTGTAACTAAATTCTGACCGAATGCAAGATGTAAATCTGATATCTGCCCGTTAATCTTCTTTAGTTCCTCCTTTTTATCATCAGGCAGATTAGCACCGGATCTCTCAAAGCCTTTGTACATCTCAGTCAAAAGCCTCATCTGTTCTGCATCCAGACCAAGAGAGTCCCTTTTATCGTATACACTCTTAATCCTCAGAAAAAGTCCCGGATTCAGGCTTATCTCATTGTAATGTTTACTTGTAAGAGGAGAGAGTTCTTTGGCCAGTGCCATTACCTCTTTATTTGAGTTTACACTGTTGAGACTTGAAAAAACCGGGGAAATTTTATCCAACAGAGAACCTGATATATCGTATGCAACAATAGTGTTTTCAAAAGTAGGATCCTGGGGATTGTTAACTATTGAATCTATCTCTGCTTTGTGGATTTCCATAGCCTTGAGATATGCAGGCATATAGTGTTCCAGCTTTATATCCTCAAAAGGAGGAATTCCATATGGAGTTTCCCACTCAGCCAAAAGCGGATTTGAAGCTTCGTTCTTTTGCTGGCAAGATACAGTTACAGCTCCTGCTGCGATTAAAAGTAAGAGTAATTTTTTCATAATTTATACTGTTTGAATTTTATCCCAGATAGGATTTTAGCAATTTGCTTCTGGCACTGTGTCTCAGTCTTCTTATCGCTTTTTCTTTTATCTGCCTCACCCTCTCCCTGGTCAGTCCGAAATACTCCCCTATCTCCTCCAGGGTCATTTCGCTTGTACCTATTCCAAAGAAATATTTTACAATGTCTCTCTCCCTTTCGGTAAGTGTGGAGAGTGCCCTCTCAATCTCTTTGTTTAGTGACTCGTTTACCAGTCCTCTGTCTGCATTCGGAGAATCGTTATTTACAAGCACATCCAGCAGATTGTTATCTTCTCCGTCCACAAAGGGTGCATCCACAGAGACATGTCTTCCGGAAACCCTGAGAGTGTCGGCAATTTTATCTCTGGGGATATCCAGTATCTCCGCAAGCTCTTCCGGAGAGGGCATTCTTTCGTGCTCCTGTTCAAATTTGGAGAGTGCTTTATTTATCTTGTTAAGTGAGCCAACCTGATTAAGTGGCAATCTTACTATTCTGGACTGTTCAGCAAGTGCCTGAAGAATGGATTGCCTTATCCACCAAACCGCATAGGAGATAAATTTAAATCCTCTTGTCTCATCGAATTTTTCAGCTGCCTTTATAAGTCCGAGATTCCCCTCATTTATGAGATCTGGCAGACTTAGACCCTGATTCTGATACTGCTTTGCAACAGAAACCACAAATCTAAGATTAGCCCTGGTAAGTTTTTCCAGGGCTTGTTGATCTCCTTTTCTTATCCTCTGTGCTAATTCGACCTCATCCTCAACAGTGATAAGTTCCTCTCTTCCAATTTCCTGTAAATATTTGTCCAGAGAAGCACTTTCTCTGTTAGTGATTGATTTGGTGATTTTTAGTTGTCTCATGAAAAAATAATAACTCGCAAATTTAATACAATTTAATGAAGGGACAAAAATCAGAGCCCTATACCGTAATATACTATACGGCGATCCGGGTTCTGGCCTTCAATAAGAAGGGACCTTCTGCTCCTCTCTATGATATTTAGAATGTCAGCCGGTTCCTTCACCGGATACTGGTTTACATGTGTAATTACAAAACCGGGTTTGATCCCTGCACTTCTGAATTTGCCTTCGTCTACACTAACGACCTCCACACCTTGTTTGAGATCGTGCTTTTTAAGAGTCTCGTCAGATGCTTTTCTTATCCAGGCTCCAAACAGGTTTATCTGCTCACCATCAGGTGATTTAAGCTCTGATAAACCGGGCAGTCTTTTATCCAGAACCACAGGTATCACCTTCTCTTTTCCCTCCCTTACAATTCCAACATTAATCTTCTCTCCGGGACGGAATTTGTTAATCTGTTCCTGTACAGCCGGGGTAGAATTAACCTTGTTTCCGTTTATAGAAACCAGAATGTCAGAAGCTTTTATTCCCGCCTTTTCAGCTGAACCTCCCTTTGACACCTCAGCAATATAAACACCTTTAGTATCAGTCAGGTTTTTCTCCTGTGCAAGTTTACTGTCTATGTCATTCATTGTGATACCCAGTAATGCTCTCTGTACAGTGCCATAATCAATTATGTCCTCGACGACCTTCTTTGCAATGGATGATGGAACAGCAAAAGAGTAGCCTGTAAAACTACCTGTTCTTGAAGCTATTGCAGTGTTAATCCCCACAAGTTCTCCTC
>JALNXR010000142.1 GCA_023230265.1 Bacteroidales bacterium
CCGGAATAGAATCAGGATATTGCCGGAACTGCTTCATCTGGTTATAACTGAGCAACCTCCGGTATCTTTCGTCCATGACTCCTTTGCGGTTGTATATTTTTGTTTTCCTGAAGTTTTGACCAAACAGAAAATAGATTATCAGGCCAAGATAGGGTAGAAGCAGTATAACCACTACCCATGAGAGGGATTTGACCGGATCCAGCTTCTTGTATATTATTCTTGCAGATACTGCGATGGCCAAAACATAGTATACCAGATAGAAGGCTAAAGATATGCTCTCATGAACAGTCATAATCAGTTGCAAGATGAAAGATAAATTACTGCAATATTACCAGTCATAGACCTGATTGTCAAATCATAAAATCCAGACTTTTTAAGTTCACGGCAAAACTCCTCCGGTTTGGGAAATTTGCTGACAGACTCAGGAAGGTAGCTGTAGGCAAAAGAATTCCCGGAGATTATCCTGCCGGTATATGGGAGTATTTTCTTAAAATAAAAACCGAATATCCTGTTCCAAACTCTGTTTTCGGGAGCCGAGAACTCCATAACTGCAAGTAATCCTGAGGGCTTTAAAACTCTTTTAACCTCCCCGAGAGCTTTTTCCCTCTCTTCAAAATTTCTTATTCCAAAGCTTATTGTTACGGCGTCAAAACTTGCTTGTTCAAAAGGAAGGCTGGAGGCAGAGGAGATTATGTATTCCGGGGCTTCTCTTATGCTCAGATCCAGTCCTGAATTTTTTCCTCTGGCTATTTCAACCATCTTTTCTGCAATGTCAACTCCTGTGACATGCATTCCCTCTTTCCAGAGTGCGATTGTAAGGTCTCCAGTCCCACAGGCAATGTCAAGCACCTCTTTTGCACCTCTCTCTCTGACCATCCTGACCATCCTCTTTCTCCAGAGAGTATCAAATCCGAATGAAAGGAGGTGGTTGAGCAGATCGTAACGTTTTGAAATTGAGTTAAACATCGAGGAGATTACCGGCTCACTCCTCTCCTGCAGAGGGACCATTACTCAAAAAACTGATCTATAAACCCGAACGAAAGTTCGTCAAGCCTTAGTTCGCCCTTTGTAACATGGCCAAGGAGAGTTAGCCGGATGCTGTTGTTGAAAATATAATCAACAAACTTACCCTCATTCTCGGAATTTACAGAGACCAGGATTGAAGAGTTCCTGTCGTTATAAAGAAACTCTTTATCAGTGATCTCGGCATCGGAGGTTATGTCAAAGCCCAATTTGTTAACAGAGCAGGCTTCCACCAGCCCGCAGTAGAGACCGGAGCGGAAAAGTGGATGGGCGCTGGATACCAGATTCATTCTTACAGCTTCATATAATATTTCAACAGTCGAACTGTTGTCATCATTCTTTGTGTGGTAATCTCCCAGAAGATATATTGTGTCTCCCTTCTTTTGGAAATTCATCGGCACTTTGTAGCCATCCCTGCTGAACTGAGGATCGTAAGGATGTTTTTTGTATCTGGAGATATTCTCGAGTAATTGAGTACTGCTCCTGAGGATTTTGCTGATTTCTACAATATCGTCAATACCGGCAATCTGTTTTTTAAAATTTTCGTTCATATTCTAGAATCGGATAATTTATGCTAAGTTACAATTTTTTTAGAAACTTTTTTAATCTTATAAAAATCATATTATCTTTGCACCGCCAAGCCCAGATGGTGAAATTGGTAGACACGCTACTTTGAGGGGGTAGTGCCGGTTACGGTGTGCAAGTTCGAGTCTTGTTCTGGGCACCAAAAATCACAAGCCGTTGATTCAACGGCTTTTTCGTTATAAAAACCGTTGTTATGAAGATTGTATTTCTTGATGCGGCCACTATGGGAGAGGATATCTCCCTCTCATCAATAGAGAGTCTTGGCGAGTTGGTCTGCTGGCCCTCAACTCCCGGTGAAGATGTCAAAGAGAGGATCAAAGAAGCTGATATTGTAATTACAAATAAAGTTGTTATAACCAAAGACTCGATTGATTCGGCACCAAATCTCAAACTTATATGTGTGGCAGCCACAGGGACGAATAATGTGGATATTGAATATGCAGGAAAGAAGGGAATACCGGTAAGGAATGCTGTCGGTTATTCCACAGAAAGTGTTTTGCAGATAACCTTCACACTTATACTGGGCCTTTTAAGTAAACTGAAATATTTTGACAATTATGTCAAAGACGGCAGCTACTCTTCATCAGGGATCTATACCAATGTCAAAGAGATTTTTTGTGAGATCAAAGGGAAAAAATTCGGAATTATAGGAATGGGTAATATAGGAAGCAGGGTTGCATCTGTAGCCTCTGCTTTTGGCGCCGAAATCTGTTACTACTCTACCAGCGGCACTAACCATTGCGTGGAGTACCCTTCGGTTTCCCTTAAAGAACTTCTTTCCGGATCAGACATTGTTTCAATTCACGCTCCTCTCAATCCTGCGACCAACAACCTTATCTCTCTTGAACAGATGGGATGGATGAAAAAAAATGCAATTCTGATAAATATGGGAAGAGGCGGTATTGTGAACGAAAAAGACCTTGCCTATGCCATTGATAATGGATTGATTGCAGGAGCTGGTGTAGATGTGTTCGTAAAGGAACCGTTTGATTCAGATCATCCTTATATGATGATGGAACACAAGGAGAGGGTTTTATTTACACCACATATTGGCTGGGCAAGTGCAGAGGCGAGAAAAAGAGTGGTGGAGATTGTCACTTCCAATATCAGGACATTTATTGGAAAGTCCTGATAATTAGCAATATAATTATGTTATTTTAAAGGAGATCCGGGCTCTTTCTTCATGTAATTATATTCCAGTCTGTCAACCAGTGAAGGGAAAAACTTGTTTAGAATGACCAGTGTCTTTCCAACAGGAGTTAGCACTATCTGCCGCTTTCTTTTGATCACACCTTTTACGAGATAACCGGCACACTCTCCTGCACTCATCATTTTTCCCTCATCCCGGGGAGTTTCTCCCTGCCTGGAGCCGTCGGCAACAAGAGCCTTCTCCCTGATCCCGGAGGCGGTAAATCCGGGTGCAAAGACCATTACATGAAGGTTTTCCCTGAGATGTTCAACTCTTATTGTTTCCAGAAAACCGGTAATTGCAAATTTTGAGGCAGAGTAGCCGCTTCTGGCAGGCAATCCCTTGAATCCGGCTATAGATATCACTCCCACAAGGGAGCCCTGACTTTTAAGCAGCCAGGGCAGTGCATATTTTGTACAATAAACTGTTCCCCAGAAATTAACATTCATAAGTTCTCTGATAACTGCAAGGTCCAGATCCCTGAACATTGCCCTCATAGATATTCCTGCATTATTGACCAGACAATCAATTCTGCCAAACCGCTCCGTGGTTTTTTCCACCAGATTTTTACAATCGGCTTCTGAAGTCACGTCTGTTTTGACTGTCAGTACCTCAGTAAGTGCGGAGAGCTCTATCTCTGTCTCTCTGAGTTTGTCAAGAGTCCTTGCTGCCAGAACTACCTTTGCCCCTTGTGTGGCAAATTCCCTGGCTGCTGCCAATCCTATGCCGGAGCTTGCCCCGGTTATAATTACAACTTTGTCTCTGAGCATGTTAATAGATCTATTCCATAGCCTTGTTCTGCATCTCCTCAGCTTTGTAGAGTCCCTTTTTAAGGTTCTCAGCAATCTTGCCGAATGCATTGAGGGTATACTCCACATCCTCCAGTGAGTGCATTGCAGTAGGTATGATCCTGTACATTATCACTCCCTTGGGTACTACCGGATAGACCACTACGGAACAGAATATCCTGTAGTTCTCCCTGAGGTCTATAAGTATATTGGTTGCCTCGGCTACATTGCCTTCCAGAAAGACCGGTGTTACACATGCCTCTGCTTTGCCGATATTAAAACCTCTCTCTCTTAATCCCTTCTGCATTGCTCTGGTTATCAGCCACAGCTTTTCCCGGAGTTCCGGCCGGGTACGTATAAGTTCAAGTCTTTTTAGATTACCCTCTACCAATGCCATCGGGAGAGATTTGGCATAGATCTGGGAACGGAGGTTGTATCTTAAATAGTTGATTATCTGTGAGGGGCCTGCAACAAATCCTCCGATTGATGCCATTGATTTTGCGAATGCTCCAAAATAGAGATCTATCTCATCCATAACACCATAGTGTTCAGAAGTACCTCTTCCGTTTTCACCCATCACTCCAAATCCGTGGGCGTCGTCGATAAGAATTCTGAAACTGTACTTTTTCTTAAGTTCCACTATCTTGTCCAGGATTCCGAGATCTCCGGTCATACCATAAACACCCTCTGTAATGAGGAGAATTCCGCCTCCTGTCTCCTGTACAAGTTTGGAAGCCCTGATTAATGCCTTTTCACACTTTTCAATATCGTTGTGGGGATAGACAATTCTTTGTCCCATATGAAGTCTGACTCCATCCATAATACAGGCGTGCGCCTCTGAGTCATATACAATTATATCGTGCCTGTTTACAAGAGCATCAATTGTGGAAACCATACCCTGGTAACCAAAGTTGAAGAGATATGCATCCTCTTTGAGTTCAAAATCCGCAAGCTCCCTTTCCAGTTGTTCGTGAAGTTTTGTGTGACCGGACATCATTCGGGCACCCATTGGATATCCAAGCCCCCACTTTGCAGCAGCTTCTGCATCGGCCTTTCTTACCTCAGGATGGTTAGCAAGACCCAGGTAGTTGTTGAAAGTCCATGCGAGAACCTCTTTGCCGTTAAACATCATTCTGGGTTGTATCTGACCCTCCAGTTTGGGAAACATGAAGTATCCGTGCGCTCTCTTCCTGTATTGACCAAGCGGTCCCCCTTCGTCATTTGTTAATCTTTCAAAAATGTCCATTTTTGTTTTAATAATTATGTATATCTTATTCTTCTTCCGATTCTTAGTATAGTTGTAGCTTTTATGCCGTTAAGGGAACATAGCTTTCTTACTGATACTCCGGTTCTGGCGGCTATTCTGCTTAATGTGTCTCCTTTCTTAATTGTCCAGAACCTTATCTTTTCAATCTCTTTCTTATATTCAAAGTGAGCTGAATTCAAAGGCAGCACCTGATTGCGGATAGTATATGATTCAAAATCAATCAGATCATTAGGATTTATCGGATTACCAAGGTACCGGGTCTCAAAATGAAGATGGTAGCCCGTAGATCTTCCGGTAGTACCTCCAAGCCCCAGATGAGCGCCGGAAGACAATGTGTCACCCTGACTTACAGTGATTTTTGCCAGGTGGGCATAGAGTGTCTCAAGGCCGTTAAAGTGCCTGACCACGACAAAATTTCCATAATCCCTTGCCCGTCTCGTTATTCTCACTACACCGTCAAAGGCGTTTCTTACCGAGTCGCCTTTGTGTACTTTCAGGTCAATTCCATAATGGAACCTCCACTTTCTGAATCCAAAATCGGAGGTGACATATTTTTGAACGGGGGGAGTAAATCCTCTGAGATCAAGCAAAAGAGTATCCTCCATATCCACAAGATTAACCTGATAGGGATTAACCTTTGCATCGGTCCACAGGTCATATTCTTCCGGCATCTCAGAAAACTCGATATTTCTTATAAAATCGAGGATAGGCTCTATTCTCTTCTTTGTATCTATATTGAACAACAGGGATGAACAGAAGGTAAGAGGTGAAGGGATGTCAGGCAGTGAAAGACCGGTTTTTACCGGTGTAACAGGAACCTCCCTTTTCCAGGCGTTACCGTTTAAGGTTGAAAGAAGAAAAAGGATTAATAAAAAATAAAATATTATAATCTTTTGATTGTCAGGCATCAATATTTGCATATTTTGCGTGTGTCTCAATAAATTC
>JALNXR010000143.1 GCA_023230265.1 Bacteroidales bacterium
ATTGCAGCCTATATTGTGCTTAATAAACAAACAGAGATGAAGGATATTAAGGAATTTCTATCTCAGAACCTTCCCTCCTTTATGATCCCACTCTATTTTGTGGTTATGGACAAAATTCCCTTGACCCCTAACGGAAAAGTTGATATAAGTGCATTGCCTGAACCGGGTGTGGTAGGAATTACTGACCGCAGTGACCATACTGAGAATAATAAGCCGGTGAACCCTGTTGAGATCCGGCTGGCCTCAGTATGGAAAAAGGTTCTGGAGCGGGAAGAGATTAGCCGGAGTGACAATTTCTTTGACCTTGGAGGCCATAGTCTTAAAGCAATAAGGCTACTCTCTGCCATTAACCGTGAATTCGTTACGGAGTTCAGGTTGTCAGATGTTTTTGATTATCCGACGATTGCCGGTTTTTCCAAAATTATATCGGACAGGGAGTCAGAACCTGAAGCAGATATCGTTAACCGTGAAGCTAAAACTGCCGGCCGTGAAGCTGAGACTGTCCGGAAGGAAACTGAGAAAGTCCGAAGGGAAGCTGAGAGTGTCAGCCTTGATACTGAGGCTGCTGATAAGAGGAGAACTATTGTTCCCCTTGAGAAGGCAGAGTGGTATGAGGTCTCTTATGCACAAAGGAGATTATGGACTATTGACAGGGTAGAGGAAAAGTCTTTTGCCTACAATGTTCCTGTGGTGTACCATGTTAAATCCCGGATAGATACAGATGCCCTGCAGAAAGCATTTGAGGCACTGATATTCAAGTATGAGTCTTTCCGTACCGCTTTCATAGAGGTAGATGGTGATCCTAAACAGGTAATCACGGACAAGGCGGAATTTAAAATCAAGGTGATTGAGATACCATCCGGAGAAGATATTAAAACCGGTTCCCGTGAGCATGTAATAAATGCTGTAAAAGAGTCATTTGACCTGAGAGTGGCACCACTGCTAAAAGTTACACTGATCAGGTATCCGGCAGGGGATGAGTCAGTTATGGTGATAAACATACACCATATAATTGTTGACGAGTGGTCAGTGGGCATTCTTGCAGAAAACCTGGCTCTCTTTTACAATCACTTTACAGGAATAGAGCCGGTTACCGACCGGAAGCTGTTTAATCCGGATGAAATTCAGTACAAAGATTACGCTGCCTGGCATAACAGTCAGCTGCAGGAAAATTCTCCGCTTGCCATGGAGGGTGAAAAATTCTGGATGGAAATGTTCTCTGACCCTGTGGAACCCCTCAACCTGCCTGCTGATTACAAAAGGCCTAAGGTTCAGACCTTCAAAGGTCAAACAGTTGATTTTGTCCTCCCTCCGGAAATTTCATCAGCATTGAGACAATTGAGCTCTGACAACAATTCAACCCTTTTCATAACCACTCTTGCCCTGTTTAATGTGCTGTTCTACAAGTATACTGGCCAGAAGGACATTGTCATAGGGACTCCTGTGGCCAGCAGGGATGCTTATGAGATAAAAGATCAGATAGGCTTCTTTTTGAACACTATTGCATTGAGGAACAAGCTCGTAGATTCCCAAAACTTTAATGAATTTTTAGCCGGAGTAAGAGATAATACCTTAAAAGCATACAATAACCAGTCCTATCCCTTTGACCGGCTGGTGGAGAAGGTACTGCAGTCGAGAGATCTTTCAAGATCCCCCCTGTTTGATGTGATGCTGATATCCCAGACACCTGAGCGCAACAGCGGAGAGATGTTCAAGGGGGTAAACATGGAACTGATGGAATCAGAATACCAGGCAAGTAAATTCGATCTCTCAGTTAGTTATTGCGATGACGGCTCAGAAATAAAATATTTCTTTGAGTACAACACCTCAATTTATCGGGAGGAGAGTATCAGAAACATGTTCCGTCATTACATGACCATGCTGGAAGATCTTCTGGGAAATCCCGGGAAAACTCTCTATTCGCTCAGTATGATCTCTGCACAGGAGAAAGAGGAACTTCTGGCGCTCTCTGCCGGGAATAACAGAACACTCGCGGAAAAATCAGTAGTATCCCTGATAGAAAAACAGGCAGCGGAATTTGGCAACAGGACAGCCGTAATTTTTAAAAGAAAAAAGCTCTCTTACAATGAGCTGAATTCAAAGGCAAACCGGCTTTCCGGGATTCTGAACAATGAGATGGGGGTGACTCCCGGAGATATTGTCTGCGTGATGCTTGACAGAAGCGAATGGTCCGTGATCTCCCTTCTGGCAATACTAAAAGCCGGGGCGGTCTATCTTCCCGTTGATCCGTTATATCCGGCCTCAAGAATCAGGTATATTTTTGAAGACTGCAAAGGTAAGGTGCTGATTACATCTGATAACCATTCTTCTCTTCTGTCCGGGCTTTATAACGGCAAAATAATAACCACTGAGCAGATTGAAGAGAGAGCGGAACAGTATGGGTCAGATAATCCTGAATCCGGGATTGATATCAGTTGTTCGCAAGCTGCCCCGGCATATATTATTTATACCTCCGGATCAACAGGAGAGCCCAAAGGTGTGATTGGAACCCATAAATGCCTGCTGAACCTTATGGTGTGGCAGGGGGAACTGCTAGAAACAGAGCTTAGAATTCTGCAATATGCTCCTCACAGCTTTGATGTCTCAGTTCAGGAGATGGTATTTTCAATGGCCTCGGCAGCCACTCTCTACATGACGGATCAGGATACGAGGTTTAAAATGCAGGTAATAGCAGATCTGATAGAAAAAGAGGAGATCCAAATGGTTACAATGCCCTTTAGTGCTCTCAACCTCTTTCTTGAGGAGAATGAAGATCCCGGAAAACTGAAATCGCTAAAGCATCTGGTGACCTCCGGGGAGCAGCCCTATATGAACGACAATATCTCCGGACTGATGAAAACCCTGCCCGGTCTTAAGTTCCATAATCAGTACGGACCTTCTGAGACACATGTGGTTACATATTATATGTTTTCTCAGGAAACAATGCCGGAGTACGGAAAAATCCCGGCAGGCCGGCCCATCAACAACACCCTGATCTACCTTCTGGACAATGATATGCAATTGGTGCCTGCCGGCCTGCCGGGAGAAATTTATATCGGAGGTTACAACCTTGCATCGGGATATCTTAATAAGAGAAAACTTACCGGGGAAAGATTTATAGCCAACCCATTTGGCGAAGGGGTGCTCTACAAAAGCGGCGATATTGCCAGATGGGATGCAGAAGGCAATCTGGATTTCCTTGGAAGAGGTGACAGGCAGGTAAAGGTAAGGGGCTTCCGGATAGAACTGGGAGAGATAGAATCACATCTTATCAACCATGAACACATTAAAGAGTGTGCCGTAAAACTTACAGGTTCACCTGATAATCCGGAGATAGCCGCTTACTACACCTCTGATGGAAATACAAACAGTAAGTCAGTCAGGGACTACCTTTCGCTTTTATTACCCGGATACATGATACCGCAATTTTTAACAGAGATGGAATCAATTCCTCATCTGGCGAGCGGTAAAATTGATGTCCGTGCCCTTCCTGAACCGGCAGAGAGCGAAACCGGGGCAACAGATAATTTTACAGAACCCTCAGGAGAGACCGAACTGATAATTGCGCAGGTGTGGAAGGAGATTCTTAATCGCAGTAAAATAGGAATTTACGACAATTTCTTTGAATCCGGAGGAAATTCCATAAAGGCAATTCAGGCTATGTCCAGGATACAAAAACGACTTGGGAAAAAGATCTATCTGAACCTGATATTTAAAGAACCGACTATATCCGGAATGGCAGGCGTGATCCAAAACACAGAAGAGCAGTTGAAAAATATGGATAAAGAGATTGTTCTGCTCAATGAAGAGTGCGGGAACAAGATATTTTTCCTCCCTCCCGGCATCGGATACTCCTTTGCTTATATGGAATATGCCAGGCATATAACCAACTTCTCTGTTTACGGGATTAATTTTATTGAATCAGAAGATCCGGCCGGAGCAATGACGGAGCTGATACTTGAAGTTCAGAAGAGCGGAAAATATTTCCTCTTCGGCCATTCAGCCGGGGGCAATATGGCTTATGATGTAGCCCTGAAACTTATCAGAAGGGGAAAAGAGATCGGCGGTATAATAATGCTTGACAGTTACAGGCAGATGGAGATCCTTTCCTGGAGTGAAGATGAGTATCTCAATGATGCAATCCTGTACATTGAACAGAATCATGCAGAGTTTCTGGATGAGGAGATCAAAGATGCTGCATTCAGAAAAATCATGGCATACAGAAGATACCTCAATGCTCGTTCAGAAAAGGAAAAGCTTAATTGCACCCTTCTACAGATAGAGGCGAATGATGAGATACCTGATAAAAAGAATAACCTGAGCAGGAGTGCCTGGAAGGAATTAACGCCGGATTTTAAAGTTTATCAGGGTTTTGGGGGGCATATGGATATGTTAAAAAGACCTAATCTGGAAAAGAATGCACAACTTACTGCAAGATTGCTCAGTGGTCTTAATGAGAAAGTTGTAAAAAATGACAAAAAAATGAGAAGAAATTAATATAATATTGTAACTTCACAAACTAATAAGATTGATTGTATTATACAAGAACCCCCGGATTACCTGTAGAAAACTTTAATAACAATTGTTAAGAACTTAAATTATGGAAAAAGAGAAAATGGAAAATGAATCACAAACTAATCTTGAACGATCTAATGATCTTGTAAAAAAGTATATGTGGTGGTCAATGGGTGCTGGCCTTATACCAGTTCCGTTGGTTGATATTGCTGCAGTTTCGGCGGTTCAGCTGAAGATGATTAAAGACATGTCTGACATATACGGTGTAAAATTCAGTGAAAACAAAGGTAAATCAATTTTAAGTGCACTTCTCGGTTCAATTGTGCCAAACTCATTGGCACGCGGAGGAGTGGGAAGTATTCTCAAAATGCTTCCTGTAGTAGGAAGCGTTATGGGCGGTGTTTCTATGTCTCTGTTTTCCGGAGCTTCCACATACGCTGTAGGGAAAGCATTTGTTCAACATTTCGAATCCGGCGGAACTTTCCTGGATTTTGATCCTGTTAAGGTAAAAGACTATTTCTTCTCAAAATTTGAAGAGGGAAAAGAGATTGCCAAAGAGATGGATGAAAAGAAATCTAAAAAATAATGACCATTTTTGATTTTCTAAAAAAAGAAAACAACAAACCTCTGCGCAAGCTGCTGCTTTTGACAGCTTTGTCAGGCCTGGCCAGTGCAGGGGTTTTGGCCCTTATTAACAAAGCAGCACAAAAAGCTGTTGAAAATGGTGTGGATATTGCCACTCTGCTTTTATTTGCGGCTGTGGTGGGGATATTTGTAACCAGTCAGAAATTTATTCTTACTGAGGGGATCACTATGATTGAGCAGGTCCTCCACAATGTAAGGATCAGGTTATCGGACAAGATCAGAAAAACAGACCTGCTCAATATAGAAGTAATCGGTAAAGCAGAAATTTATAACAGGCTTACCCAGGAGACAACTCTGATATCACAGATGGCTGCCTATCTGGTAACCGCGCTGCAATCCGCTATAATGTTGGTATTTATACTTGGCTATATAGCATATCTCTCCCTAATGGCGGCAGTGTTGCTGTTGGTGCTTATCACCGTGGGGGTTGTTATTTTTCAGAAGAATAACAGAAAAGTTTTATCAGAACTTGTGGAAACCAATAAGGCTGAGATTAATTACTTTGAGGTTCTCACAGATATACTGGACGGGCTTAAGGAGATAAAACTGAACAGGAAAAAGAGCAACGATCTTTTTGATGATTACGGGGCTGTCTCTCAGGATGTAAACAGGCTCAAAGTAAAGACCG
>JALNXR010000144.1 GCA_023230265.1 Bacteroidales bacterium
TGCATACTACCAGGCAAAAGTGTGCTCTAATGGTATAGTTGAGATGAGTAACGGACAGGATGTGTTCGGAAAAACCATGATACTGGCTGTATTTCCGGAATTGTATGCAATTCTTGCTTTTGCAGCAACTTTTCTGGCGTTGCCGGCTTAGTTGAATTAATCAGAATATTGGGTGTTAGGGTAAAAATTATTACCTTGACACCCATATTTATTACAATGCTTATATAAATAAGTTTAAGATGACATTAATCAGATCAATATCGGGGATAAGAGGTACCATAGGCGGAAGACCTGGAGAGGGACTCACCCCTTTGGATATTGTCAGATATACAACAGCATTTGCATTTTTGCTCAGAGAGAAACCTCCTGTAGACTGCAGATACCGGGTGGTAGTGGCCAGGGACGCAAGGGTCTCGGGACCGGTATGCAGCAGTCTGGTTACAGGAACACTCATATCCTGCGGGATTGATGTGATTGATGCAGGCATGGCCTCCACTCCTACCGCAGAGATGGCAGTAATCTTTGAGAAGGCTGACGGAGGTATTATTCTTACTGCATCCCATAATCCGGGAGAGTGGAACGCTCTCAAACTTTTGGGAAGCAATGGAGAATTCATAAGTGCATCTCAGGGAGAACGTCTCCTGGAGACAGCTGCCCTTGAGGATCGTTTTCAATATGCCGGGGTAGAATCTCTGGGAAAGGTTGTCAGTAAAGATTTCGGGATGTCTCATATAGGAGCAGTCATGAGTTACCCGCTCACTGATGCAGAAAATATCTACCGGTCAGGTATGAAAGTGGTTGTAGATGGAGTAAATTCTGTCGGAGGAGTAATAATTCCGGTTCTTCTGGAACAGATGGGGATTAACTGTATAAAAATCAACTGTGAACCCAATGGCCTTTTTGCCCATAATCCGGAACCGCTGGTTGAACATCTTACAGAATTATCAGAAGCTGTAAAGATCCACAAGGCAGATCTGGGCATTGCCGTGGATCCTGATGTGGACCGTCTTGCTCTCTTTTGTGAGGATGGCACTCCGTTCGGAGAGGAGTACACACTTGTAGCTGCTGCAGATTATGTGCTATCCAGAAGGCCGGGAAACACTGTCTCCAACCTCTCCTCCACAAGGGCTTTGAGAGATATAACCGAATCGTCGGGAGGCAGATACTATGCCTCCGCAGTCGGGGAGGTGAATGTTGTGGAGATGATGAAGAGTGTATCGGCTGTTATCGGAGGAGAAGGAAACGGAGGTGTTATCGTTCCTGATCTTCACTACGGCAGGGATGCACTTATAGGTGTAGCCCTCATTCTCAGTTCCCTGTCAGAAAAAGGTTGTAAGGCCAGCACACTAAGAGACAGTTTTCCCAGGTACCACATCTCCAAAAAGCGATTTGAGTTGCCTGATATTGAAACTTCCGGGAATATATTAAGTTACCTTAAGGAAAAATTCAGAGATGAGAAGATCACTGATATTGATGGTGTTAAAATTGAATTTGAGAGTGAAAGGAGCTGGATACACATCAGAAGATCAAACACAGAACCAATAATCAGGATCTACTCAGAAGCCCCTGACCGGGAAAAGGCCGGGACACTCGGGAGTGATATTATCAGATTAATCAGAGAGAGAATCAAATAATAATTGATAAAGTATGTTTTCATTCAGAACAACTCCATTACTTGAACAGACAGATACAATTCTCAGAAGCGGACGCCTGGGACTTTTCTGCAACCAGACAAGCTGGCATCCGGAAAACGGGGAGTATCTGTATGAAACCCTCTTTAACAAAGGATTGCTTAAGAGGGTGTTTGTTCCGGAAGAGGGACTTTTTGGTGAGTACTCAGAGTTCAAATTAAAGGATAACGAATTTCCTTACAATAATATATGCTTGAACAAATGTGGATTTGAGTCCCTTTACAAAATTGCGGCAGATTCTGTAATTATCAATTCAGATAAGCTTAAAGACCTTGATGGACTGATAATTGATCTACAGGATACAGGTGTCAGGTACAGCCGGTTCAACTCTGTATTGTCTGCCCTTTTTCTCACTCTTAAAAAGAGGAACATTAACCTCTCCGTTTACATCATCGACAGATTGAATCCACTTGGACGGCAGGTTGAAGGGACCATGCTCAGAAAGGAGTACCAATCCTCTTCCGGAGTTGAAGGTATTCCTCACAGGCACGGTCTGACACTGGGAGAACTTGCCAACCTTTTGTACAACGAGCAGAATGACAAGTTCCCGCTGCATATTATATCCAGCAATGCAGAGCTTGTTTCAAAATCTCTTTTACCCTGGAGTATACCTCCTGACAACGATATGCCAGGCCTTTTCTCTCCTTTTTTCTATGCAGGGCAGTATCTGTGGTGTGTAACCAACGTAAGTGGGGGAAGAGGGACACTAAGACCTTTTGAACAGTTCGGGGCACCTTTTATGTCATCGCTTACAGATTACAATATCAGAAATGGATTCAGGAACTGGAATGATCCCGGACACCCTCTCTACGATCCGGCTGTATATATAAGATGGCAGAGATTTATCCCTTCTTCCGGAAAGTATAAGGGTGAACTTTGCTTTGGTTTTCAGCTGCATCCTGTTCCCGGTGTACAATACCATTCACTGGCACACAATTTGCGGATTATGCGGTTCACAGTTGAAAACTGCAGGGAATTCTCCTTTGCCCCAATAGCCACAGGTGAATCTGTAAAAGGGACAAAGAGAGGTGCGGCAGAACTTATCCTTGGAGATAAAATACTTCTGGATTACACTCAGGGGAAGTTAGATTGGATTGAAGCAAAGGAGCACATTAAGGTTGAGGAGCAGAAGTGGATAAGAAAAGCCAGAAAATTTCTTTTGTATGATGATCAACTGTTCAGATGCAAATAGTTAATTGATTAGATATGGCAAATCCGGTATTGAGTGAAAGTATATTTAGAAAAACCCAAGCAACAGAGAGTTACAGCCTGAGTATGAGTGTAAAAGGAACAGCAACCAAAGCTCTTATTATGGTTATTATGGTTCTGGCCGGAGCTCTCTATACCTGGAAGATCGCATTCCAGAGCATTGATCCTGCTGCAGTCAAACCATGGATGTGGGGAGGTGCCATAGGCGGTTTTGTGCTGGCTCTGATAATAAGTTTTAAACCGGTATGGGCACAGTATCTGGCGCCACTGTATGCCGTGCTTCAGGGGCTCTTTCTTGGAGCAATATCAGGAATCTACAGCCAGGCTTTCGTACAACAGGCCCCCGGTATAGTGATGAATGCCACTCTGCTTACAATAATCACATCTGTTGTTATGCTTCTGGTGTACCGGATGCGGATAATCAGGGTAAACGGCAACTTCATAAGAGTAATTACAATAGCAACCGGTGCAATAGGATTATACTATCTTGTCTCGATTCTTCTGGGACTCTTTGGAGTGAATATTACCATGCTGCATGACAGTTCACCGCTGAGCATAGGCATAAGCCTTGTTATTGTGGCTGTGGCAGCATTCAGTCTTCTGGCTGATTTCCATTTTATTGAGAACGCATCAGCCTCAGGAGCTCCAAAATATATGGAGTGGTATGGTGCCTTTGGCTTAACGGTTACGATTATCTGGCTCTATCTGGAGATACTGAGGTTGCTTGCCAAATTTGCAGGCAGCCGTGATTAATTTTGGCTGTTAATAAATATTTTGTACTTTTGCAACCCCATAATAATTTTAAAAGAGATGAAAAAAGGAATACATCCCGAAAACTACCGCCTTGTAGCTTTCAAGGATATGTCAAATGACCATATGTTTATCACAAGGTCATGCGCAAACACAAAAGATACTATTGTTCATGAAGGAGTTGAATACCCTCTGATAAAAGTGGAAATATCAAACACTTCACACCCCTTCTATACCGGTAAGATGAAACTTGTGGACACAGCTGGACGCGTTGACAGGTTCCTGAACAGATACAAAAATATTAAGAAGTAATTTTAAGGGAACTGGCTTAATACAGGCTGTCTGTGATCAGACAGCCTGTTTGCTTTAAGATATTAACAGCTATCATATTATCTGATTATGACTGATCAAAGCGGAGGTAAATGTATAAAAGAGCTGGCAGAGAGGTATAACAATCCGGTTTTCTTTCAAAATGACCCTGTTTTGTTTCCAAGACACTTTTTTGAGTTATTTCTTAAGGGTAAGGCTACTCTGCAGGATGTGGAGATAGCCGGAATTGTAGCCTCATATCTTGCGTGGGGAAGAAGAGAGCTCATCATCAGGGACTGCAGAAGAGCATTTGATGAAATGGGTTGGCAACCTTATGATTATGTAAGGAAAGGTCTCTATAAAAGTGAGGCACAAAGTCTCCACAGAACCATAAAGTGGAGCGATTTTGCAAGGATCTGTTCAAATCTAAGGGAGTACTATTCCAGATGTACAACTCTGGAAAAAGCAGATGTCACGAGCATCAGGGAGAGGATATTCGGCCAGAAAGCCGATCCCCGTGCAACAAACAAAAAGATTCATTTATTTCTCAGGTGGATGGTACGCAATGATGGGATCGTTGATCTGGGAATATGGAGAGAGACAAGTCCTGCAGATCTTATAATACCTATGGATGTTCATGTCCACAGAAGTGCTCTTATGCTCGGGATAACAAAGAGGAAGAGCAACGATATTATAACCGCTGTTGAGATAACAAAATATCTTTCAAAACTGTTTCCCGGTGATCCCTGCAAAGGAGATTACGCCCTCTTTGCCCATGCTGTTTCAAATATTAAAATTAATCGTTAAATTTGGCAGATATGAACAAACTCTTTGTCATCTCAGGTTGTAACGGGGCGGGTAAAACTACTGCTTCCTACACGATTTTACCTGAAATGTTAAAGTGTAAGGAGTATGTGAATGCAGACGAGATAGCACGTGGAATATCCCCTTTTAAACCGGAGACAGTTGCGATACAGGCGGGAAAGATTATGCTTCAACGTATTAGGGAGCTCATTGCCAACGGCACAGATTTTGCACTTGAAACTACGTTAGCCACAAGGACTCATGCCAAGATGATCAGGTTTGCCCAGGATAACGGTTACGTGGTGACACTGGTTTTTTTTTGGCTGAATATGCCCGGACTTGCTATCGAACGGGTTAAGATGAGAGTGGCCACAGGAGGGCACAATATTGATGAGAAAGTAATTAAAAGAAGATATGATCTGGGGATTAAAAATCTGTTTACACTCTACATACCTTTATGTGAGTACTGGATGATAATCAACAACTCAACCATACCTTCGGAGCTTATTGCCGAGGGGGGTAAAAAACTAGAACCAAAAATTTATAACAAACAAACCTACAACAAATTATTAAATCATGGGTGAGACTGAGACAAAAGAACTCAGAGATAACATTCTCAGCGGTTTAGACATCTCCTTTCAACGGCTGATTCAGGAAAAGAAGAAGAGTAATGCAGAACTGGTCTTTTCCAATAAAGGAAAAGTTGTAAAAGTGAAAGCTAAAGAGCTTTAACAAGACGCCAATAATTGAGACATAAGCTGATGATGTCCTAAATGCTGTCCGGTGTAAAACAGGGCAGCATTTTTAATTTTCTGCAGGCTTTTTATTTACCGCCGTGATTGCGGCTTAATAATTTTTGTTAAATTTGCAGTCCGTTTGCGGTAGTAGCTCAGTTGGTAGAGCATCAGCTTCCCAAGCTGAGGGTCGCGAGTTCGAACCTCGTTTACCGCTCAAAAAACAAGCCATGAATAAATTAACAATCCTGGTTGTATTGGCTGTTTTGC
>JALNXR010000157.1 GCA_023230265.1 Bacteroidales bacterium
CATCAACACTGCCTCCGCTGAGGCTTATTACGGGTGGTATCCGTATAACACTTTAACCTTTAAATTATTGATATTATGAAAATATTAAACACTAAATACTTTTGCTTACTGGCAGTGTTGATCTCCTCTTGTACAAAATTTGTGGAGATAGATCCGCCACGCACCGCTCTGGAACGGAGTACCGTTTTTGCCAACCAGGAGACAGCCGAGGCTGCCGTGCGTGGTCTCTATTATACCTTAAACGGAGGAAGTACCTGGACCTCCTTTGCCGGAGGTATTGGGAGTATAACTTTTTTATCTTCACTCTCAGCAGATGAAACGGAGACAAGATCAAGCAACACAAATCTTGATGTTTTTAAAAACAACACCTTGCTTTCAACCAGTATCAATGTGCGAGACCTTTGGAAACAGATGTACGAGACTATATATAAAGCCAATGCGGTAATCGAGGGGGTGAACAATTCGGAAGGATTATCATCAACACTTAAAAACCAATTTGAAGGGGAGGCAAAAGTAATCCGAGCCTTTTGTCATTTTTACCTGGCCAATCTTTTTGGGGATGTAGCCTTAATCCTTACCACCGATTACCGGGTCAACAATGTAGCAGGCAGGACAGCAGTTGCTGATATATACGAACAGGTTATCACCGATTTAAAAGATGCCCAGACCTTGTTGCAACCCTCTTATAATACAGGCACTATCGAACGGGTGCGGATAGACTGGGGTGCTGCTACGGCTCTGCTTGCAAGGGCGTACCTTTATAAAGGTGACTGGCCCAATGCAGAGATACAGGCTACTGCTTGTATCAATGCAGGTCCCTATAACCTGCAAACCAATCTGGACAATGTATTTCTGAAGGGAAGCTCAGAGGCTGTCTGGCAGTTAAGTAATGACAAAAACAACTCCGGAGATGCTATTGCTTTTATTTCTAAAACATATGTAGCACTGCGTCAGGAGCTCCTTAACAGCTTTGAAGCAGGCGATAAACGCCGGATTAATTGGGTGAAGGGAATTACTAACACCACCAATTATATTACAAATAAACATAAAGTCGCCAGCAGCAGTCCCATCACAGAGTACCAGATGGTATTCCGTTTGGCAGAGCAGTATCTGATCCGCGCCGAGGCCAGGATCCAGCAAACAGGAAAAATTGCAGACGGTATTGCCGATCTGAATGTTTTACGGGCAAGGGCCAGAGCGACTGCTACTACAGAGGTTCCCAATCCCTTACCAGCTTTATCAACCACTTTGTCCAAAGAGGCAGCACTAGCAGCAGTGGAGCAGGAGCGCAGGATAGAATTGTTCACCGAATGGGGCCATCGCTGGCTTGATTTGAAGCGCACCGGAAGAGTTAACGCTGTAATAGGTGCATTGAAACCAAGCTGGACCTCAACTGCGGCCTTATACCCGCTTCCTCAGGATCAGCTGTTAAATAGTAATATGGAGCAAAATCCGGGTTATGATGAATAACTATAAGGGAGAATCCTGAAAGTGCCACATGTCAGCCAATTTTGTAAAGAGCAGAATAAAAGAACTATATAATTTTTTCAAAAAACTATACTTTTTTGAAAATTGTCTATACGGCTCAACTACAACAGTTTGTATAATTTGCTAACATGTGGCACTTTTAACCTGAAACCCATAACCATTTATGTGGGAAACTTTTGCACAAATGTCCCGTCCTCAAATCAGTTATTAACTCATAAACTCAAATATAAGAATGAACAGATTAAAGATCTGGGCATTGATTATCATGATCATGCCCCTGGCAGAAATAAGTGCCCAATCAAACAAACAGCTGAAAGGCCCTGACTACTTTCCGGAACTTATACAACCTGATATTCCGGGTGCTCCCAAATTGGGCAAGCCTGTACTGATCATGGGAGATAAAAAGCCTGTAATGGGTGAAGGAATGGGATGGGCTGCTCCGGCAGTGTTTGACTGGAACGGAGACGGGAAGAAAGATCTGCTCATAGGGGAATTTGCAAGTGGATGGGAAATGGCTAACGGCAATGTTTTGGGGAATTTCATACGGATTTATCTCAATAAAGGGGTGGACAATTTTCCAGAATTTTACGATGAATTTGAATATGCAAGACCCTGTATCGAATCACCGCCAGATGGCACCAAAAGCAATGGTACTCCCTTATCAGTCTACTTATGGTGCTGTATGTCGTTCAGACCACAGTTTGCAGATTTGAATAATGACGGATACCCTGATCTGATTACAGGTCACTATTATCCGGGAGATGTAACCTGGTTTAAAGGCAGTAAACAAGGCATTTCAACTGGAGAATATATCGTGCAGGAACACCGTGATAAACATCCGGGTTATGGTAATAAATTACCTGTTACAAACCCGGAAAGCTCTTCGTATTGGAACTATTCTTCAGTAAGTTTCGGGGACTTTGACGGAGATAGCCTTGTGGATATGGTGGTTGGAGGAGCCGGATTAAGGATTAGCAAAAACATTGGCACTAAAACTGCCCCAAAATTCGGTCTCCGCGAGTTATTGCTGGATATCAACGGAAATCCGCTAAGAATTGATGATTCGGCCGAAGAAAAAGAGGGAGACAATGAAAATCTTTCTGTTGCCGGTTCTGACAACACTGTGCCATTGGTTGTAGATTGGGACAAGGATGGTATTTTGGATTTGATGGTAACGGATTGTTATTTAAGCAAAAACAAGTCAACGATTACCTTTTTCCGGGGTGTCAGGACCAAAGATGGACATCGTTTTGAACCAGGAGTTCCACTGTTTAAAACCAAAGACGGTGGCAAGGCATTTCCCGGAAGCTGGCTTCAGACTTTCGTAACCGACTGGAACAATGATGGAATAAATGATCTGCTAATAGGTACAAGTGTGGCAACAATCGATGGTCCGTATAATTATGATCTCTCCTGGAATTGGGAATTTGAGACGGGGATAACTAAAAAAAATCCTGCCAATTACAGCAAAGGCTACAAAAAGAAGATAGAAGAGCAGATGGAACGGGCTGATAAAAACATCTCAGAACTGGGTATTGATGATGATGAGGCCCGTAAAAGAAATCTGGTGACGCGTGAAATGTTACTCAAAAATTATTATGGCAAAGAGGAATACCGCACCCTGGCACACAAGGGATATGTGTATCTTATGTTGGGAGAAAAACAAGACAAGCCCGATGCAATCAGCCAGGATACAACCAACATTGCAAAAGAGAAGTACCGGGTGAAAAAGCAAGCCCGAATAGAAGAGCTCGACCAGATAACAGAACAGAGTCCAAAGTCAGGACAAGCTGAGATAAAAGGACAGGAAGAGATGACCGGGCAGGAAAAGACAATAAAGCAGAAACAGATAACAGATCAGACCAAGGTGACAGAACAGGAAGAATCAGGATCACCGGTACGGATTACAGCCACAACACCATTGGCAGTCAATGCCGGAGAAGAATTCACTGCTAAGATCCTGTTAAATATCGGGGACTCCTGGTATATCTATTCACCAGCCCTTGCGAATGCACAACAGGGAGTTGCCCAGGCCTGCATAAGTTTTGAGCTGCCGGAGGGTATTACAATAGAGGGTAAAATTGAATGGCCGGAGCCAGTTGCAAAAGATCTGTTTCAGGTTTACTTTGGGAAGATTGAACTTAGTCCGGTATTTAAAGTACAATCCGGAACAAAACCGGGCCTTTACAAAATAAAAGTAACCCTTAAATATCAGGGCTGCAATCAGCTATCCTGTATTCCTCAGTCAAAAGAGGAGCTGCACATAGAGGTAAATATTTATTAACTGTCCTGTCCTAAAATAGGTTGACTCCAGAATGATTTACTCCACAACTTAAATATGGGCTGAAAGAATAGTTATAACAAGTATAAATTGGCACATATATATTACGGTTAAATACACCAAATTACCTTATAAAATTTAATGTGGAAATTTCTAATTTGCAGATATCGAATGCTTTAAGCCTATTTTATTAGAGTAATTTCAGACAAAACATAAAGAAATTGAAAGCTCAGCTATAGGCACATCTGTTTTTTAGCTTATTTTCTAAAGAGTTTTTCGGAAAAAGGCTGAGGATGTCTGACGACCATAGGGAGGAGTTCCGCAAGCCCCGAAAAAATCAAAGAAAAAAGCGTTAAAAAAAATAGCAGTGCCTTGGGTGAGCTTGCATTTCGATGCTTGCCTGTTATATATAAAACAAGAGGCTGTCTGCTATAGACAGCCTCCTTATGTTTATAAATTAATTCTTCCCCGGTTTTCCGGTCAGAAATTTATTTTGCAACTCTTTCGAGCCATTTTACCATCGATAGCATAACCAGCATTGAGAGTCCGGTGGCGATCGTGAATACCATCCAGCAGGCCCAGAGGGGAACTGATGTGTAAAGTATTCCGCCGATAAAGAGGAACAGATTGCCGAGAGCTGTGGCAGCAAGCCATGCACCCTGCATCAGACCCTGCAAATGGGGAGGAGCAACTTTTGATACAAATGACAGTCCCAGAGGCGAGATGAAAAGTTCTGCTACGGTAAGAATGAAGTACATTCCGACCATTACCCAAGGGGTAAGCCTCATTGCTTCCAGGCTTCCTGCCGACATATTGGCCAAAGCCGATTTATCGGGCAATGCCATTGATACGATCAGCAGAAACACATATGCCAGAGCAGCGATACCCATACCGATACCGATTTTCTTAGGTGTGGATGGCTCTTTATCTCTTCTTCTCAAAGATCCGAATATCCACATTATAAGAGGAGTGAGTACAACTACAAAGAACGGGTTAACAGCCTGGAATATTTCTGCACCTTTAATGGATGTAAATCCGAGATTGATGTTTATTGCGTCAAGATTGATGTAATCCCTTGCAAAATATGTGAGAGAGTATCCGTTCTGATGGAATGAAAACCAGAAGAATATAACAATTCCGAACACTGCAAACAGGGCTAATATTCTCTGTCTGATCTCAGAAGCAGCCATTGTAATCTCCTCTTTGGAGTGTGATCCGTCTTTGTTTATCTTAAGCTTTGCAGCTGCAGGATCCGGGAATGTGTGTTTGTTTTTCAGGTATATAACAAGAGAAATCAAAAGTGCAAAAATTGTCGCAAAGAAAGCATACTGAAAGCCTCTGTTAAATACATCCAGATACTGATTGCTAAATGCTGTAAGATCAGTTACTGCACTTCCGTTAAGCATAACCTGTGAAGAGTATGTCTGCAGGTTGGCCATCTGTTCTGCATTCATTGCACCGGCATTACCAAGGAATTGGTGGCAGAGTTCAGGAAGTTGTGCGTTGTAATCAAA
>JALNXR010000146.1 GCA_023230265.1 Bacteroidales bacterium
GTTTCTGGCAATCCTTGCAGAGAAGTCAGTGGGCAGTGCGATTGCCTCATCCAGGGCATTAGTGTGCAGAGACTGGGTATGTCCAAGAGCAGCACCCATAGCCTCGATACATGTTCTGGCCACATTGTTGAATGGATCCTGCTCAGTGAGAGACCATCCTGATGTCTGGGAGTGTGTTCTGAGAGATAGTGATTTGGGATTTTTAGGATTAAACTGTTTAACCAGTTTTGCCCAAAGCATCCTTGCGGCCCTCATCTTGGCAATCTCCATAAAGTGGTTTATCCCTATCGCCCAGAAGAAGGAGAGACGTGGTGCAAACTGATCAACATCCATGCCTGCAGCAATGCCTGTCCTCAGATACTCCAGTCCGTCAGCAAGAGTATAGGCCATCTCTATATCACAGGTTGCCCCAGCCTCCTGCATATGGTAGCCCGATATTGATATTGAGTTGAATTTGGGCATATTGCGGGAGGTGTAGGCAAATATATCCCCGATAATTCTCATGGAGAACTCTGGAGGGTAAATATAAGTGTTTCTCACCATGAACTCCTTGAGAATATCGTTCTGAATTGTTCCTGCCATCTCCTCCAGCTTTGCCCCCTGCTCCATGCCGGCCACTATGTAGAAAGCCAGTATGGGGAGTACTGCTCCGTTCATGGTCATGGATACCGACATTTTGTTGAGTGGTATCTGGTCGAAAAGGACCTTCATATCCTCTACGCTGCAGATAGAAACACCAGCCTTTCCCACATCTCCCACAACCCTTGGATGGTCTGCATCATAACCCCTGTGTGTGGCCAGGTCAAAGGCAACCGAAAGCCCCTTCTGGCCTGCGGCAAGGTTTCTTCTGTAAAAAGCATTGGACTCTTCTGCTGTGGAGAAGCCGGCATACTGCCTTATGGTCCAGGGATTCATAGCATACATCGTACTGTACGGCCCCCTGAGAAAAGGAGGAATGCCTGCAGCAAATTCCAAATGTTCAAGACCATCCAGATCAGAAGGATAATATATGTTTTTAAGTGCAATCAGTTCAGGAGTCATCCACTCCCTGTTTTCTGGCATAGTACCTGAACCTTCACCTCTATATTCTATTTTAGAAAATTTTGGTCGCATATCTGATTTTTTAAAATTTACAAAATTCCGAGTTTAACCTGATACTCTTTAAGAGTTTCCAGCAAGTTGCTCTTTACACTGATAAAGTTTGTAACACCGGCAGCTATTAACTCCTCCTTGCAGGCAGGTTCACCTGCTACAACTACAATAGCTTTATCTCCAACCATTTTTTTAATTTTTGGAAGTGCCTCTGCATACTCTTCGTCAGATGAGCAGGCGACCACAATTTCTGCTTTGGTTTCCAGAGCAGCCAGAACACCCTCTTCAACCGAGCTGAAGCGGTTATTGTCAATGATTCCTATTCCTGCAACGGCAAAAAAGTTGGAGGAGAACTGTGCTCTTGCCCTGCACATTGCCAGGTTCCCAAAGGTGAGCATAAAGGCATTGGGCTCTTTGCCGCTGGTCTCGGTGGCAAAACGGATTGCCTCAAAAGGTTGTGCTCCCCTGTATCTTTCAAGTGGTTCAGCTATCATCTCCTCTCCGGTCTGAATATCTCCCCCTCTTGTGACGATATCCAGAGTTAAATCCTTATCTGCCTTTTCGTTGAAGTTAGGATATTGATTTGTTCCCAGAAGTATCTCTCTTCGTGTGGCTATATTAGCATCCCTTTTTGCGGCACTCTCCTTAATCTTCTGCTTAACAAAACCATTGACAAAGGCTTTTCTGTATCCTCCCTGTTCTTCCACAGCCCTAAAGAGTTCCCAGGACTCGCGGCATATGAGTTCAGTCAGATTTTCAATATAATATGACCCGGCAGCGGGATCGGTAATTTTATCGAAATGAGACTCCTCCTTGAGAATAATCTGTATATTACGGGCTATCCTGTTACTGAATTCGCCAGGTTCCCTGAGACAGAAGTCAAAAGGAAGCACCTCCAGGGAGTCAACACCTGCAAGCGATGCGCTCATTGCCTCAGTCGTGCCGCGGAGCATATTGACATAGGAGTCATATACAGTCTGATTCCAGCCGGAAGTAACGGCATGTATCTTCATTTTGCATGCAGAGACTCCTTTTACCTGATATTCCCTGGTGATATTTGCCCATAATAGTCTGGCTGCACGAAATTTTGCTATCTCAATAAAATAATTTGAACCAGTTGAGAAGGTAAATTTTATCCTCCTTGCGGCCTCATCCGGAGAGAATCCTGCCTCTGTCAGAAGTGCCATATATTCACTTCCCATTGATAAAGCAAATCCAAGCTCCTGGACAGAAGATCCGCCGGCATCATTAAAAGTGTACCCGTTTACCCCGATCACCCTTATCCCCGGATATCCGGATACGGCTTCCACTGTTTTTTTTAACAAACTGTAATAATCGCTGCAACCGTAATTTCCTGTAGTTGTCAGTTCTGCGAGCGGATCAAAATCGAATGATGCAAAAACCTCGTTTGGGTTTAAATCCTTGCTCTTAATATATGCAATAAAGGATGTTACATTTTCGTGGCAGGAGCATGAACATCCCCTGAAGCTGACCTCTGTAGCAGTTAGATCTATCCCCTCCAGCAACTGTTCCATCTCCTTAACACTAAATCCTTTTTTATTACCGGTAACAAAATATACGGATTTGACCCCTTTTCTGATTCCGTCCAGAGCTGCAGCATTGCTCCCTTTGAGATCATCCCCTGCCTTATAGCTCTGGCTTATCTGCCAGTCATTACCGGGAAGTGTGCCTCTGGTATACGGAAACTCTCCCGGGATATTCTCCAGATGTTTTAGCTCTTTGAGATCCTCCGACCGGTAATAGGGGCGTACATTAAAACCCTCAAGGCTCTTCCAGAGGAGTTTTTTATTGTAATCTGCCCCCTTAAGATCTTTAGTAATAGCCTCCTCCCACTGTTGGGTGGAAACAGGCGGGAATTCAGCAAATAATTTTTCTGCCATATTTATTTAATTTATAAATAGAATATTCAATAATATTAGAATTTGTAAAGTTAACAATTCTTTAAGTATAATTAAACCTTTTTAAACCTGCTCAGTCTTAAGGATGAAGAAATAGTAAAATATTGAAAAAAATGAAAAAGTTTATTGGTGTATTGGTTTTAATGACCATGGTGCTGACACTTTCAGCACAGGAAAAGAAAGAAATAAAGAGGGTTGAGTTTAATAAACAAGGTTTTATGCAAGCTAATCCTGCAAAGATGATTCCTTCGCTCACCACAGAGCAGAGAGCTGAGATGGCAAAGCTTCGTGTTGAGAATCTAAAGAATATGCTGAATTTTGAAAACAGGCTTCTGGAAAAGAGGGTTCAGCTCAGGATTCTCGAGCAGACAGACAAACCCGATATTAAAAAGATCAACGAAAAGATTGATGAGATCACTGACATTGAGAACATGAAGATGAAGAGTGCAGCTGCTCACAAAGTCAAAGTGAGGGCCCTTCTCACGGATGATCAGAAGGTATGGATGGACTCCGCAAATAACAGAAGATTCTCAAACAAAGGCAATCAGTTTGCCAATCGTAACAGAAGTACTTTTACTGGCAACAGGGCTCCTATGACAGGTAAAAGAATGAATACCGGTGAATTCAGAAACCGTCAGGGAGAAGTCCGGTTTAAGTTAGCTCCCGGGGCAGCAGTGAAACCGGAACAGGAGATTAAGGAGGTTAAATAGTGTCTGACCCTTTCTCGAGCTCGCTTGCCCGGGCCGAGTAATCTTCCATACCGGTGTAATCTTTGTTACCGGCATCTGTAGAGCCATCGGCAGTTTCTGAGTTAAGTTTCACAGTGTTAGGTTTGTGTGATTTGACTGCTGAAGGCGAAGAGGTGCCGGAATCTTTTTTTCTCTCTTTGAGAACGGCCTGCCTCAGGTCAAAATTCTCACCTAAATACTTTCTTCTTACCTCCGGATTGGAGGCAAGCACCTCAGCAGTACCACTTTCAAGAATGGTTCCCTCGTAAAGCAGATAAGCCCTGTCTGTAATTGCCAGAGTTTCGTGCACATTGTGATCGGTAATGATTATTCCTATGTTCTTGCTCCTGAGCTTTGCAATAATATGCTGGATATCCTCTACAGCAATAGGATCAACCCCTGCAAAGGGTTCGTCCAGCAATATAAATTTAGGGTCAATCGCCAGTGCCCGCGCAATTTCACATCTTCTTCTCTCTCCTCCGGATAGCTGTATGCCGTAGCTTTTACGGACTGATCTCAGGCCAAATTCGTCCAGAAGTTCTTCCAGACGATTTTCAATCTCCTTTTTTGTCATCTGAGACAACTCCATTACAGCTCTGAGGTTATCCTCCACAGTCAGTTTTCTGAAAACCGATGCCTCCTGTGCAAGATATCCGATTCCCTTCTGAGCCCTCTTATACATAGGCAAGGTGGTAATCTCTTCATTATCAAGAAAAATTCTGCCAGAATTGGGCTTTATCAACCCGGTTATCATGTAGAAGCTGGTAGTTTTTCCGGCACCGTTTGGTCCCAAAAGACCCACAATCTCACCCTGTTCAACCTCAACGGATACATTTTTGACAACTGTTCTTACTCCGTACTTTTTTACCAGATTGCTGCAATGTAATCGCATATTCTATTACTATTGAGGTTGATATAAATTACTTACTTAATCTCCAGCTTAAGGTCCTTTTTAAGTTCCCTGAGCTCTTCGCTGTTTTCCAGCAAAAACTTTGCCTTCTCATCAGGCATATACAGCTTTTTTTCTGATTTTTCCTCAGGGGCTACTTCAATCTCCATTTTTACATATCTGTTGTTGAGGTTTGCCCTCAGAAAGGCAGTGAGTCTAAAGAGGCACTTCTTCTCAATCCAATCTTTCTGCATCTGGTTGGAGACTGTAAAGATAATGGTGTTATCTTCCCTGAGTACGGGTTTTGCCTGGCGTATTGATGTTGCAAGATTTGGCAAGGCACTCTCCGAATCTGCCATACGATTCCAGACTGAGATTAATTTTTCCTCGCTGATACCATCTTCCCCGATATCATTTGAATTACTTTTAACCGTTGAGACAATCTTCTCCTCTGCACTTTTAAGTAACTCCTTAAGACTTGTGGTGGAGGGTCTGGTATGGTTGTAACTATTATTAAAGCCCCCATTGACAGACATACTGCCGTTGCTGCCGTTGCCGTTGCCGTTGCTGTTGCTGTTGCTGTTGATGTTACTGTGGTTACTACCGTTGCTGCTGTTAGAGTCACTGCTGCTGTTGGAGGCACTGCTGCTGTTGGCGATGTTGGCGATGTTGGTGCTGTTGTTGTTTTTGCTTTTGCTTTTGTTTGGCACCTCGACATCACCGCCGGCAGATTCAGTTTTTTTTGTTTCATTCAGGTTCTGAGCAGCTGCAGTTATTTGTGATGAGCGGTTTATACGGCTAAGGGTACAGAGAGCAAATTCTATGTGAAGTCTCTGGTTCCCGCTGGACTTGAATCCTGCTTCGCATGTTGTGGTGATACTCAGAGCATCGTAAAGAAATCCCGGAGTGCACCGTGCAGCCTGTTCTGAGTAACGGGTGATGAGAGAAGGGGGGAGCTCAAGTAGTTTTGCCGTCTTGCTCTCCTTGCTGATG
>JALNXR010000147.1 GCA_023230265.1 Bacteroidales bacterium
GGAAGAATTATTACAAAAATCCTAGCTTTGCAAACAACGGCTGTCAACCTATGACAGGACTAACGAACAGCCAACTTATTATTGACTAATAACCTGTCAACTTTTTTCAGGACGATACAAACACCTACGTCCCGTCCTGAAATAGGTTGACTCAAAACTGGTCTACTTCACAACATAAATATAAGCTGTAAGAAATATAAGTTATGCTGTAGTACAAATTAAGAAGAAAAGCATAGTTTACTAAACATATCACACATATAATCAAAGGATTGCTTAGCACAGCTTAATATTGAGAACTTTAGGAATTATTATAATCTGATTTTATAAATATCATATTATCATCAGGTTAGGCTTTCACGACACCCTGGTTTTAACTTTGGAACGATAATTGTTTTGTCTATTGTAAGACCATTTAATACACTGCATCATGAAAAAGTTTATTTTAACAGCTGTTATTCTGGCCGGGAGCCTGTTTGCACCGGCAACAGCACAAGCGCAGATCGACATAAGGGTCAATATCGGATTGCAACCGATCTGGGGACCTGCCGGATATGATTATGTAGAGTATTATTATATCCCCGAATTGGACATATACTACTATGTTCCCGGAAAACAGTTTATTTACATGGTTAACGGCAGATGGATTGCAAGCGTTTACCTGCCATCTTTCCTGGAGAACTTTGATTTTTTCCGGACAAGAGTTGTTGTTTTAAACGAGTACCGGCCTTATCTGAGACACAGGGAAATCAGAAGGATGTATTCAAATCATTGGGATATAAGACCTTATATTACAATAAGAGATATCCGGGAACCAAAGTACTATGTCAATATCCACCATCCTCTCCATAAATACTGGCAGGAACGGGAGAGAGACAGGTATGACGACTATAACAGAAACCGGAGAGACAATGACCGGAATCCTGTCTGGAACGGAGACAGAAACAGAGATTACAGAGACCGTTGGGATATCCGGGATGACAGGAACAACAGGGATCAGAGAGGTTACAGACAGAGTGATCGTTACGACAACAGACAGAGCGATCGTTACGATAACAGGCAGAGTGATCGTTACGATAACAGGCAGGATAACCGATACAACGACCGCAACAGAGGTGACAGGGAGAATCGAAGATATGACAACCCTGACAACAGGGGTGACAGGAATAATCAAAGATATAACAACCCTGACAACAGAGGTAGAGAGACAACAAAAGAGAGAGAGCGTGTCGGGGCAGGCCAGGGAGGTAGTGAAAGACCAAAATCAGCCGTACAAAAGAGAGAGACTCCCAAATCCAACACTCAAAAAAGAGAAACTCCCAAAACGAACAACACTCAAAAGAGAGAGAGTTCCGGATCGGTTTACAGAAGAACAGGTTCCTGATAAATGTCTACAAGGGGGGAAAAAAGCTGCCTGCGGGGCAGCTTTTTTTTATTCCTTCCTGAGATATTTGTAAACAACTCCTGCTAACAGGGCGCCTGCAACAGGAACGATTATAAAGAGCCAAAGCTGTGACAAAGCCCAGTCTCCCACAAATATTGCCTGACTGATACTTCTGGCAGGATTGACAGATGTATTTGTAACAGGTATACTTATAAGGTGGATAAGAGTAAGTGCAAGTCCTATTGCGATCCCGGCAAAACCTTTGGGAGCTTTTTCATCTGTTGCACCAAGAATTACAATCAGGAACATAAATGTCATTACAAATTCGGTGATAATGGCTGCAATAAGTCCGTATCCGCCGGGCGAGTGCTCGCCGTATCCGTTTGCAGCAAAGGAGCCGATTTCATTCCCGTTACCGGTTGCAATCATATATAATACGCCGGCTGCGGCAATTCCTCCCAGAATCTGGGATACAATGTAAGGCAGAATCTCTTTTGAACTGAATCTGCCTCCTGCCCACAACCCGATTGTAACGGCCGGATTTAAATGTGCACCGGAAATGTGTCCCAGAGAATACGCAATTGTAAGCACGGTCAATCCAAATGCAATTGCCACTCCTACCAGACCGATTCCGACATCAGGGAATCCCGCTGCCAGCACTGCACTGCCGCAGCCACCCAATACCAGCCAAAAGGTTCCGAAAAATTCCGCTAAATTCTTTTTCATAGTGTTCGTATTTATTTCTTATAAAATTAGTAAAAAATCTTCTAAATTAAACACCCTGTCTTTTCTTTTTGACAACCAACACTGCAACCGTTATAACATTCTCAATAATATCATTTTCTGACTCCTGTCTCTTTAGATACTCAAAAAAGATATTTTGTTTATCCGGATATTTTTCAATCAATTCAAAGCACCTCTTTTTAATACTTTTGAATATTATTTCGTCTACATCCCTCTGTTCATCGCTGTCTATAATAACATTATCAATAAGCTCCATTTCAGCTTTTTGAATCTGATTTTTCAGATCACTCTCCTTTAATATCAATGGATAGCTGAAGTCACTGTTATCATTGATATATCCGTCATCAATAATAAAAAATCCGTTTTTATTGATGCATCCCGACAGTTTGGTCAATGTATCGTAATAGTCCCCAAAAACAGGACCTATTGCTCCCAGTACAACTATATCAAAACCCGACAACTCTTTCACCCTCTCCCTGATATCACCGGTTTCAAATTTACACCTGTTTCCCACATTAAACTCCCTAGCTTTTTGTCGGGCATATTCAACAAATTCCGGCACAGCATCTATACCGTAGCAATTGCAGCCCAACTCTTTGGATAGTTTCACAGAAACAGCTCCTTTGCCACATCCCAAATCAAGCACTTTCAACTTATCAAATCCGGCAGAATGTTTTTTTACCAGACTGATTATCTCCTCCGGACTTGCTCCCATCTCCCACAAATCCTGAAGTATGTAAGAGAAAAACCGGTATAGTTCCTTTTCAGAAGAATCCAGAGTTTTCAAAACGCTTTCCTGAATAGATTCCATTAGTAATAATTAAAGTATATTAATATTTAACAAGAAGTCTGGCTGTTTGTTAGTCACACGCTTTGACAGGACAGAATAAAAGAGTATAGTACAGATTAGATCCCCCAAGGGTAATGCTTTCTAATAACACTAAAGGCCCCGGTTGTCTCTTTAGTAAGATCAATATCAAATATCAGTTCATTCAGACCATAGGCATATGGTTCAACAAATCTAATCCGGTACTGTTGCCGGTCAATGCCTTTTACTTCAAAGAGAAGATCATAGAGACAAAGACAATGGCAAAGGGCCTTTTTTTCGAACTCCTCTATTCTGATTGTATTATCCTGTAATTCAACAGTGGAGAACAAACTATCCGGACAGCAATTGAATCCTGCATTGATATGCTTTAAGATCAATTTATTATTCTCCCTGTCATAAATATATTCTATAAGTGAAATTGTATCAGGAGTAAAGTTGATGGGACCGGAAGATTTCACAAAACTTTTACAGGAGGTATTGCTGATAAGTTTTCCGGAAACAACCCGGTCACCCGGTTGATCATACTTACCACAGCCGAACAGCAAGATAAGTATTACGATAAAAGATAAATACCGAATCGTTTTCATGACATCTTTCATTTAATCCGGTTGAATATTTAACTGTAAATATAGATAATAATAGTCATATTGCCTCGACCGATGCAAATGTGCGTTTTATCCCTTTGGAATATTTAACGGCAGAATATCCGAATGCAACAAAAAGTCCCTCACGGCTTTTATATTTTATGTTGTGAGATTCCCTGAACCTGCGGGCTCTTTTGCCATTTTGGATAAACGGATGGATTGCTCCGAGCATGCAACTTCCCAGTCCAAGCGACTCTCCTGCAATCATTGCATAGGTTGCTGCAACCACCGGATCAGCAGGATCCGAATAGGGAGAACCGTAAAAATAGATTAACAATGGAGCATCATAAGTGATATAGTTTTTACCTTTCTCCATATCATCTATATAAAAATTAAAGACAGGTCGGATGAATTCCCTGAAAAATTCATCATTGGCTTTACCCCAAAATGGTCTCATTAAGGCGAGAAATAATTTTGAGGACATATATCTTAGCCCTTTTAGGTAGTTCGAAAAATCTTTTACAAAAGCTCCTGTTTTTTCTTTTCCATTGATAATAAGAACATTGACATCAGATGGCGGCAAACCCATCGGTGCAGTGGCGGCAGCTGTTATAATTTTTTCAATGACTTCAGGTGTAATTTCCTGTTGAGTGAATTCCCTGATACTTCTGCGATGCTGTAAGAGAGACAAGAGCTGATCGTAAGTTGTTGCAGAACTTTTATCCGGTAACTGAAACAGATCCTCAGGGGAGATTTCCCTCCCGGTTATTTCAATCGCACCTTTTGGGCATATCGCCATGCAATGGCCGCATCCGATGCATCCTAAAATAGACTTTTCATCAGCAACTGCCTTATTATTAAAAAGAATCAGACTAAAATCCTTACATACAGAGACACATAAGCCGCAACCATTGCATATCTCTGTATTGATTTTAATGGTGGAATTCTCTTTTGTTCTTGTAGTTGGTACGGGCATGTTTGTAACTTTTAAATAGTTGAGAAAATATTTGATTTGGAAAGGCCCTTTCTCCAGTTAATTAACTTTATATCGGCAGAATTGATTTCAAAATCACCAACGTATAAAATAGTTCTATCCTTTATCCGGTCACCCATAAAGGATTTAATTGAGTGGAGACCTTTTTGGAAATCAGGGTGATATGTCTGGGAAGATTTTATTTCCAGGGCTCTGAAATCATTTCCGCTTTTTATCAGTAGATCTACCTCGTTGCCGTTACTATCCCGGTAAAAGAACAGATTGTTATCCTTACCGGAATTGTAGCGATACTTCAGGGCCTCTGTAATGATATAATTTTCAAAAAGATGCCCCCTCATTTTATCTCTTGCCAACTGCTGTTCTGTTTCAATTCCCAAAAGATAACACGCCAGTCCGGTATCGTTAAAATAGAGTTTCGGGGTTTTTATCAACCTCTTACGTGAGTTCTCAAAATAAGGAGGCAGGAGCATGATCACATAGGATGCCTGAAGTACAGAAAGCCAGGATTTTATGGTTGCTGAAGAAACCCCTGTCTCGGTTGACAGATCAGATGCATTAAACAAACTACCGATTCTTCCGGCACAAAGTCTCAGAAAAGTCTGAAACTGCAATAAATCATTAATCTTCAATAAATCTCTGACATCCCTTTCAAGGTATGTTTTAACATAAGAGTGATAAAGCAGGTCCGGTCTGTTTTTACCCGCATATATTGCCGGGTAAAATCCATCTATTAGCAACTTATCCAATGTCTTACTCTCTGCATCTTTTTCAATCTCCTCATATGATAATGGTAATAGTTCCAATACTGCGGTCCGTCCCGCCAATGATTGGGTTATTTTGTTAAGAACAGAAAATTGTGAACTTCCTGAGAGAATATATCGTCTTTTAGGATTATCATCTACCAACTCCTGAATATAAGACAATAGTTCCGGAGTGTTCTGCACTTCGTCAAGGAACATACCAGAAGGATGCTGTGCAAGAAAACCCCGGGGATCATTATGAGCAAATCTCCTGATATCCAGATTTTCCATTGAATAATATGGTAGATCTTGAAATACTTT
>JALNXR010000005.1 GCA_023230265.1 Bacteroidales bacterium
ACACCGCACACAGAACTGCTAATAAGGGAACTTATGCCCCGGTACAGAGTTGCAGTCCTTTCAAGAGGTTACGGAAGAAAATCCAGAGGTTTCAGGATAGTAGGGGAGAATGACAATGTAAAAGATGTGGGAGACGAACCCCTGCAAATGAAAAGAAAATTCAGAGATATCACGGTAGCCGTATCTGCCAGCAGAACCAGGGGAGTTGCCAAACTGTTGACACTTCCCTCAAACGAACGTCCGGGGGTAATTTTACTGGATGATGCATTCCAGCACAGATGGATCTCCCCCTCTCAAAACATACTTCTTATCGAATATTCGTCGATTGATAAAAGTGAGGTATTGTTTCCGCTGGGGAGACTCAGAGACCTTCCATCGCAGATAAAAAGAGCGGATATAGTCATTGTAACCAAATGCCCGTTAGAGCTTAATCCGGAGGAGCAATTCCGTTGGGAGCAGAAGCTCAGTTTAATGCCAAACCAAAAACTGTTTTTCTCTGCAATCAGGTATATGGAACCCCAGAGTCTATACCCCGAGGCTGACCGCAGATACATCTATTCCAGATATGCAATAATACTCACAGCGGTAGCAAATCCTACTCTTTTTCACTACCATATCCTCAATAATTATAAAATTGTCAGAAAGATATCTTTCCGGGATCATCACAATTTCAATGCTTTGGATGTGTGCAGGATTAACAGGCTTGCAGTCAAATGGCCTAAAGCTGTGATATTTACAACAGAAAAAGATGCGCAGAGGATAGTGCAGAACAGAAGAATCTCCATGCAGGTAAAAGAACGGTTATTTTTTATTCCAATTGAAGCTGAAATAATTAATGAAGCTTCATCATTTATCCAGGCAATCTCAAAATAGAAAAAATAAAGCTTTTTGAGGGATTGATTTCACACACCCGGATTCAATCCCTTTTTTCATGTTCACTTGCGACTTTTTATTACCTTTGTTTAGTTATAGAAGTTACTGATATAAATTATTAAATAACAAACAATTATGTTTAACAGGGATGTATATGTAAACCGCAGGAACACTCTTAAATCTTCGGTAAAATCAGGAATATTACTCTTTTTGGGAAATTCTGAGGTTGGATTTAATTATCCATCAAATGGTTATAAATTCAGACAGGATTCAAACTTTCTCTATTTCTTTGGACTGGACGAACCTGATCTGGCAGCTGCGATAGATGTAGAGAGCGGAGAGGAGATAGTTTTCGGCAACGATGTGGATATTGACGACATAATTTGGATGGGGCCACAGCCGGCCATGAAGGATAAAGCTGCAAAAGTTGGAATTGAAAAGGTTTATCAGCGGGACAAACTTACAGAGTATATCGGCAAAGCTGTTAAAGGGGGCAGGAAAATACACTATCTTCCTCCCTACAGGGATAGTAACCGAATTATTTTAAACCAGATGCTGGGTATACCTTTTGACGGTCTCAAATCAGGTGCTTCTGCAGAATTTATACAGGGAGTTGTTGCCCTCAGGGAGATAAAGAGCCGCGAGGAACTGGCGGAGATGGACGATGCGGCCAATATCGGCTATGCTATGCACTACACTGCTATGAAGATGATCCGGACCGGAATGGTGGAGCAGGAGCTGGTGGGTGTAATGGAGGGAATAGCCCAGTCGCAGGGCCATATGTCATCCTTCCCGATAATATTGTCACAGAACGGGGAAACTCTTCACAATCACTCACATCATCAGATTATTACAGACGGAAGATTGCTGGTTATTGATGCAGGTGCCGAGAACAATGCCCACTATGCATCTGACTTTAAGAACTCTTCCATGTGGAGGAAAATTTACAACCCGTCAGAGTGAAATATATACAATCGTATCCCAGGCAAACAACCTTGCAATCAGCCTGGTTAAGCCCGGTGTCTCCTATCGCACCGTCCACCTTGCAGCCATAAGGCTTATTACACAGGGGCTCAAAAACCTCGGACTGATGAAGGGTGATATAGATGAGGCCGTGGCAGCCGGAGCCACTGCACTGTTTATGCCTCACGGCCTTGGCCACCAGCTGGGTATGGATGTGCACGACATGGAAGATCTGGGTGAGAATTTTGTCGGTTACGATAATGAGATTACCCGTGCAAAGCAGTTTGGTCTTGCCTCTTTGAGGATGGGCAAAGTGTTAAAGCCAGGCCATGTAATCACCGTTGAGCCCGGCTGCTACTTTATTCCGGCACTGATTGACAAATGGAAGAGAGAGGGGACAAACACCTCATTTATTAATTTTGACAAACTGCAGGATTATTACAACTTTGGCGGCATAAGGCTGGAAGACGATGTGGCAGTGACTCAAACCGGATGCCGTCTTCTGGGATCAGAGCGGTTGCCGATCACTGTGGAGGATGTTCAGAGGGAGATGAAGTGATTGGGAGATGGAGTAATAATCTGCTCTGTAAGCCGACAAGGGAAGAAATCATCTTTTTGTAAGAGTTGAAATCAGTTTTACCTCTTCTGCAAACTGGTAAAGTTCTGAGATTATCATTGCTGTTGCACCCCAGATTACATAATCTTCATGTGTATACGCGGGAACCTGAGGGTATATATCGATGTCAGATGAATTATTACCAACACTGATATCCACCTTTTTCGAGAGGGCCGGGTCCATTGATGCAAGGGGGATTATACTATATCCGCATACCTCTCTGGGATCAGGGGTAAACCGGATCTTCTTTTTAGCTACACTAAGCACAGGGTAGATTACAAAATTGCTGGGAGGCACATATAGCGGTGTCATAAGTCCCAGGATGTTAACATCTGCCTCTCTTATTCCAAGCTCTTCCCCGGCCTCTCTGCAGGCAGTTTCTATCAGATCCTTATCGCAGGGTTCATATTTTCCTCCCGGAAAGGAGATCTGCCCGGAGTGAACTCCGTTGTAGCTGTTCCTGCGGATGACCACTAACGAGGAGTGCAGAAGGGAATCGGAATGACACTTTTCAGCTGAAGGTATAAGAACTATCAGCACAGCGGAGGCCACTGCACCGGCGGGGATGAGGTCCATCTCTTTGATATCCCTCACTCTGTGCAACGGAGCCATTCTCAGATGGGCATCCTTTCCCGGAAGATCTGGCAGATATCTCATTGTAAATTATATATGGAATAAACAGAGAGGTTATTTGTCCAGGGAAAGAGTTTTTAACAGGAATGCCCACTGAAAAGCTATCTCCTTTATACTGTCATAACGGCCGGTTGCACCGCCATGTCCGCTATCCATATTTACATAAAGCAGAAGAATATTATCATCAGTCTTGTTTGCCCTGAGTTTTGCCACCCATTTGGCAGGTTCATGAAACAGCACCTGTGAATCGTTGATTCCTCCGGTGGCAAGTATGTGGGGATAGTTCTGCGGCTTAACGTTGTCATATGGAGAGTATGAAAGCATATAGCGGTAATACTCCTGATCCGCAGGATTGCCCCACTCCTCATACTCCTGGGTTGTCAGGGGGAGGGAGCTGTCAAACATTGTTGTCATCAAATCGACAAAAGGTACCTCAGCCACAATTGCATTAAACAGATCGGGTCTCATATTGGCCACAGCACCCACAAGCAGACCTCCTGCACTCCCTCCGGTGGCATTGAGCTTTCCGGGAGAGGTGTAACCTTCACTGATGAGCTTTTCTGCACAGGCTATAAAGTCGGTAAATGTGTTAATCTTCTTTTTGAGCTTACCATCTTCATACCACTGTTCACCCATCTCGCTCCCTCCCCTCACCTGTGCAATGGCATAGACAAAACCCCTGTCAATCAATGAATAGACAGAAGGATTAAAGTCCGGTTCAAAACTTGATCCGTAACTCCCGTATCCATCCAGCAGAGTAGGATTTTTACCGCTCATTTTCAATCCCTTTTTATAAACAATTGCCATGGGAACCAGTGTCTGATCCTCTGCAGTGGCCCATATCCTCTCAACGGTATAATCATCAGGATTGAATCCGGAGGGTATCTCCTGTTCCTTAAGTTTAACACTCTCTCCTTTGCCGGTATCATAATCGTATATGGTGTAAGGACGGTTCAGAGAAGTATAAGTGTATCTGAATGTTGTCACATCATATTCGGGATTGCCGGCAAGGGATACAGTGTAGACAGGTTCCGGGAAAAACAGTTGTCTTACACAGTTGTCAGTCAAAGATATTGTCTGAATTTCTGTTAATCCGTTTTTTCTCAGCTCTGCAGCAATAAAGTTTTTATGAACATCCAGAGACTCTATCCTCACTTTGGGGTCGTGGGGAATGATCACTTTCCAGGTATTCATGTCGCGATATGTGTCAAGAGGAGCGCGGAAGAGCACTCCGTTGAGATTCTGTCTGTCCTTGTACCTGATAAAAAAGCACTCTTTGTGGTGCATCACAGTATATTCCACATCCTGTTTCCTTGGAATAAAAACTTCAAACTTCCCGAAAGGTTCATCTGCTTTTAGAAGAGAAAACTCAGAGGTGGTTGTGCTGTAGCTGCCAATCATAATGTAATCATCGGTTTTGCTTTTAGCAACACTTATATTAAAGGATGGATCTTTCTCCTCCCATATCAGTTCATGTTTGCCGGCTCCCAGGTTAAACCGGTAAACCTTACAGGGTCTCAGGGTTTCATCGGTAACTGTGTAAAAAATTGTTTTATTGTCATTGGCCCAGACTACCGATGTGACACCTCCGGTAGAAAAAGAAAGGTCTGTGCCTGTGGTGAGGTCCCGTATCTTTAAAATAAAGTCCGCAAAGGATCCCGTTTCATTATAGATGTACGCAGCGAGGCGGTTATCAGGACTGATGTCAGCACCTTCATACATCATTGTTTTTTTACCTTCTGCCATCTTATTCACATCAAAGGTCACCTCCTCCGGAGCCTCCAATGAGCCCTTTTTTCTGCAATATATACGATACTGTTTATCCTTTTCCGTCCTGGAGTAGTAGTAATAGCCGTTCATAAAAACCGGGTAACTCACATCCTCCTCCTTGATTCTCCCTTTTATTTCATTGAATATCTTTTCCTGCAACTCTCTGGCAGAGGTCATGACTCTGTCTGTATAGGCGTTTTCTGTGTTAAGGTATTCAATGACCTTTGGATTGTTTTTATCCTTAAGCCAATAATAGTTGTCTGTTCTTTTATTGCCGGATTCATTAAATACAACTGGTATTATCTCAGCGGCAGGGGGGGCGGGATAGTTGCTCTGTTTCAATGCTTCACTCTTTTGTTTGCAGGAGAGCATCATTAAAGATGCACACAACGGCAAGATTAAATATTTTGTTTTCATAGTATCTGATTTGAATCTGCCTTATCATGAAATATCTCCTCTTTTCTGAATTTAAAATAAACCTGTGTGGAGTTAATAATATTCTGCCAGATACTGTAGGCAGCAAGCCCGACAGAAGTCATAGGATCAAGGTAGGTGAAGGACATCCACATTGCCAGTGCAATATTCTTCTGGCCAAGACCTTGAGTAGCTGCAACAGGCTCATTGTGAAGGGTTCCGATAATATGTCCGGCTGCAAACTGCGCAAGGCAGATAACCAGTGATACAAGGGCCAGGGTTACCCCGGCCATAATCACTCCTTTTGGTTGGGAAATCACATAAGCCGTCGATTTACCTATCACCAGGAGCAGGGCCAGGCTCCATAGCCAGAAGGATAGCTCCTGATTGGATTTTAAAAAATTATGCACTTTTGGTGAAGTCCTCCTGATTATTAGAATTATAAACAGGGGAAGCAATATCAAGGGAAGTATCTGAGAGGCAATTTTGAGCGAAGTCTCAAAAAAGGGGAGATCACTATCTCCTCCGGCAAAAGGGAGTAGAAATGGAGCCAGCAGTGCAGTAAGCATATACGAAAAGAGAGTGAATGAGACCAGTGAATTGATTTTACTTCCAAGCATGGAGACAATCACAGGGGCAGAAATTGCCACAGGACAGAAGAGGCATATGAAGATCTGCTGTGCAAGCAGGAAATCCCGGTTCATAAGGGAAAGAAAGAGTAACAGTGAACCAGCGAACTGAACAGCCAACATAATAATTATCATCCGGGAAAGCCTTATTGTTGAAAAGGAGATCCTGCTATAAGAAATCAGGAGCATAATCCCGATAAGACAGGGAATCGATTTGTTGGCTGCCAATATAAAGTCCGGGATCAGGTATCCGGCAACAATCCCTGCAACCATAGCCACAGGCATGACGGAACTTTTAATTTTATTTGACAAAACCATACTACAAAGGTAAATAATTAACTATATTAGTAGTATATTTACTTGAGCCTGAAATATTATCAACACCTAAAAATCAAAGCCATGAAAAAATTGATACCGCTATTTATTTTTCTACTGGTAACCCTTTCAGGAGAGGGACAGTCAGCGAGCCAATATAATAACAAGGGCATGAATCTCAACAAACTCGGAGATTACAAGGCTGCAATCAAAGAGTTTGACAGGGCAATAGAACTGGAATCAGGTTTTGCACCGGCTTACAGTAACCGTGGTACTTCAAAGTGTAAGCTTGGAGATTATCGCGGAGCAATCACCGACTACAACAGAGCTATCGACATCAGTCAAAACTTTGCTGAGTCATATATCGGAAGAGGTTGGGCAAAATATCTCTCAGGTGATTATAACGGATCTCTTACCGATTTTCAGCATGCACAGGGGCTCAATCCTCAAAACGATGAACCTTATAATTGTTCCGGGATGGCCAGGCATATGATGGGAGATGATCGTGGTGCGATTGTAGATTATACAACTGCAATACGCATTAACCCAAAATATTCCGATCCCTATCTTTACAGAGGGATAGCAAAATATTCTTTACAGGATTACAAAGGGGCTATTTCTGACTTCAATCAGGCTATCAAATCAGGTAAAAAGGAGAAAGTTTTGTTGGAAAAAGCAGCTGTGAACAGAGGAATGAAAAACAAAAAAGGGGTGGTTGCCAAACCAAGGTTTTTCACAAAGAGCAATTTTGAAATGAGTGAGTTTATCGGTAAAGCCTATTTTTACAGAGGTAAAACCAAATTCGAGATGAACAAACAGAAAAGTGCTTACAAAGATTGGGATAAGGCTGCCGAATACGGGTACAAAGAGTAAACTCAATCACCAATAATAATTCAATTATGAAAAAGTGATTATTTCTGGTGCTGCTAAACATAGGCTCAGTATGCACCCTGATTTCGCAGGAAAAAATGAAAATTATCTCCACCGCCAGATCCTTAACTGCAGGTAAGAGCACGAGCGGCTTTAATGCTCTTCTTTCCGGCTCAAGAGGTCCAACCGGAAAGTTTTATCAATTAAACAAAGAAGCCTTTTGGTGGAGTAGTACGGAGGTTCCCTCAACAGGTACAAGGATATGGGGGAGATTCATTAATAACCGTGACACAAAGGTTGAAAGAGGAAGTCTGGATAAATCATACGGGTATCATGTCCGTTGCATTAAGGATTAATCGGGGTTAAACAGATACTCCAGAACAGGGAAGAGATTCCTTGCTGCCTTGCAAAGGGGAGGGTGTTTTCTACCCCGATGCAAATTCCTATCTTTGCACAATGGCAGGGATACTTCAGGCAGAAAACATCTCAAAATCTTACGGAACAAAGGTCCTCTTCAGGAATTTAGCAATCAACATTAACGAAGGAGACAAAATCGCTCTGATAGCTCCAAACGGAAGCGGTAAAAGTTCACTTTTAAAGTTACTTGCAGGAAAAGAGACCCCGGACTCAGAAGGAGTGGTGCGGGTGAAGAGTGGTGTCAGAATTGCATATCTGGAGCAGGACCCGGTTTTTGACAGTAACAGAGGGATTTTTGAAGAGGTCTATGCTGCTTCAGACCTGTTGTCCTCAACGGTAGAAGAGTATAAAAGTGCGCTGAGATCCGGGGACAGTAAACGGATAGAGATTGCAACCCAACAGATGGATGTTATTGACGGCTGGAAATACGAACAAAAAGTCAAGACGATTCTTTCACGTCTTAAAATAGACGACCTCGATCAGAAAATGGGAGATCTGTCGGGAGGGCAGAAAAAAAGGGTTGCATTGGCAGGGATGATGATTCATGAGGCTGATTTCATAATTATGGATGAACCTACCAACCACCTGGATCTTGAGGTAATTGAATATCTGGAGGAGTACCTTAAAAAAAGTCAGGCAACAATTCTGATGGTCACACATGACAGATATTTTCTGGACAGGGTATGCAACCAGATACTTGAACTTGAGAATGGAAAGTTATATTCGTATCGTGGCAATTATGCATATTTTCTGGAGAAGAGGGCTGAGCGGATAGAAAATTTTAACGCAGAAACAGAGAGAGCCCGGAACCTGTTCAGGGGTGAGCTGGAATGGATGAGAAGGATGCCTCAGGCAAGAGCGACAAAAGCAAAATACAGGATAAATGCCTTTTACGATCTTAAGGAAAGAGCGGGTCAACGAAATAGAGAAAAGAGTATAAAGATTGATGTAAAAAGTTCCCGCCTGGGAAAGAAAATCATCAACTGCAAGGGAGTCAGCCATCATTATGACAATTTCTGTACTATCGAGGATTTTACATATAATTTTGCCAGAGGTGAGAAGATTGGAATAGTCGGACCAAATGGCATCGGAAAATCGACTTTCCTTAATGTAATTACAGGAGCCTTACCTCCGGCAAGCGGTGAGATTGAATGGGGAGAGACAGTTGTTTTTGGATATTATCGTCAGAACGGACTCGAATTTAATCCTGAAGAGACAGTAATAGATGCAGTAAGAAATATTGCTGAAATTGTGACGCTTGGAGACGGCAATACAATAAATGTCAGAGAATTCCTAACCCGGTTCCTTTTCCCTCCATCAATGCAAAATACAAAAATTGAGAAACTTAGCGGGGGTGAAAAGAGACGGCTTTATCTGGTTACGGTTTTGATGAAAAATCCAAATTTCCTTATTCTGGACGAACCCACAAATGATCTTGACATAATGAGCCTGAATGTACTGGAGGAGTATCTCAGCAACTTTCCGGGTTGTCTGCTGATAGTTTCTCACGACAGATATTTTCTGGACAAACTGGCAGACCATCTTTTTATTTTTGAGGGGGATGGAGTAATAAAAGACTTCGTTGGCAAATACACCGGTTACCGTGATGTCATTCAAGAGAGGGAACGGATTAACTTCCTGTCGGCAAAAACAGAAAAACAACAATTGAGAGAGGAGGAAAAAGAGGTTTCCGTTCAATCAAAACGTAAACTCTCATACAAGGAACAGAGAGAGCTCGAATCACTGGAACTGACAATTGCAGAACTGGAAAAAGAGAAAAGCAGCCTGGAAGTTGCTCTTTCGTCCGGTTTAATGTCTCCTGATAAACTTTTAGTCTCTTCCAACCGGATAATGGAGGTAATTGCTTTGCTCGATTCAAAAAGTGAACGGTGGCTCGAACTCAGTGACTAATTAAAATCTTCGTCGTTGCTTTCATAGCACTCACAGTCATGCAGGAGTGAACAGGGAGAATATTAATAACATCTCCGATACTGTAATTCTCTGCAAATGAAGCTGGTACCGAAACAATTCCATGTTCCTGCGAGAGACTCTTAACTATCATCCCGGGCACAGGTTTTCCCCAACCACCGTATTTCTCTTCTGCAACCTGTCCGTATATAATTCCATAAGAAGGAATTTCAATCCTCTCCTTGGAAAAGTGCACCCCTCCACCATAAATGACAATCTCATTCCTCTCCTTGTGTATGGCAACCACCGGGCAGGCAAGTGCGACTGCAATCTGATCTTCTGTACAGGATCCGTTATAGAGCTGCATCAGGTCATAAAAGACAAAATTACCCGGGCGGATTTCATCAACTCCCTTAAAATTCTCAGAAACGCTGCAGCCCGGAGTGTCTCCTACCGAGATAATCAGATCCGGGTATTTGCCACTATATTTTGATTTTAACGAAGTGATCATCTCCAGACTACTGTCGTGAACTTCGCTTGTCTCCTCTCTTGTACGGCATTGATATGTATTCCCCGCATGTGTGAGAAATCCTTTGAAATCCAGATTCCCGGATGTGCCTGCAATCCTGAGGATCTCATCAATAAGCTCTGTGTTGGCAGGAGAGATTCCTGTCCGGTGATAGCCTGTATCAATCTTTAAAAAAAATCCCGTACGAAATTTTAAATGTCCGGCTAAAAATCCGGCACTTTCAGCAGACTCAACTAAAAGATTGAGGCTGATTTTTTCTGACAGCTCGTTAATTGTATCAAATTCAAGGATGTTAACCGGGAATGCCACTGTAATATCACTCCATTCACATGAGAAATAACGGGCCATTTCAAGAGAAGATACTGTTATCCTCTCCACCCCGAAATCTTTGAACCATCTCCCTACCTCCAGGGATTGATGGGTTTTAAAGTGAGGTCTGAAAATCAGATTGTGCCGTTTAGCCTTCAAACACATCATCCCGATATTTTTCAGACATTTGTTCTTGTCCAGCAGTAATGTTGGTTTTGTTATCATATAATGCTGCTAGTTTTCGGTTTAAACCGGATAATGATCAGATTATTTTATTTATAAGAAAAATTGTGTAAAGAGGTATGTTCGTCAAGGTTTCTTCTATTCTAAAGTCAGACATAGACGTCCTTAAAGAAAATTCCGGATGGAATTTATCACGATAACTTTTAAGTGATTTTGACTTTAGATTTTCTTCTGCTTTTACCTCTATAGGAATTACTTTCCCCTTTGCCTGAATTACGAAATCAACTTCAGCAATTCCCTTTTCTGAGCTCCAGTAATAAGTTTCAATGTTGTTAGAGAATTTTAGTTGTTGTAGCACAAACTGCTCAGTAAGTGCACCTTTATACTGCCCAAATATCTGATTGCCCTGAATTATGCTTTTCGCATCCAATCCTGATTTAGCACCGAGCAAACCTATATCAACTGCAAATAACTTAAATGCATTAATATCTGCGAATCCTTTTAAAGGCAATGATGCGTTGGTAATTCTGTTTACCTTATGTATTAATCCGGCCTCTTCGAGCCACATGATGGCCAATTCGAATTCTTTTGCTCTCCCTCCGCTTTTTATTGCACCATAAATAAATTTACGGTTCTCTTTTGCAAGTTGAGAGGGTATTGCATCCCAGACCATTTTAATTCTTGGGACGATATCTAAGGGAGGGTGTTTTGAAAAGTCATTAATATACGATTCGAGAATTGCGCTTTGAATTTCCCTGGCAAATGTATAGTTGTTACTTTGTATAAAAGAACTTACAACTTCCGGCATACCACCAATATAGTAGTAGTGCTTTAGCAGTTCAATATAATTGTTCCTGAAGGCTTTTATCAACTTCCACTCCTGACTTTGTACTGTTTTATGAAGAGATTCATTACCTGTCGCAATAAGAAATTCCTCGAATGACAGAGGGCATAATTCAAGGAAATCTACTTTTCCGACCGGAAATGAATCATCATGATGTGTACTGAGTCCAAGAAGTGACCCTGCTGCAACAATATGATATTCAGGAACATCCTCGTAAAAATATTTTAGTGATAACAATCCGCGTGGTACGGATTGTAATTCATCAAAAATTATCAAAGTTTCGCCCGGGATTGGCAAGATCCCGGTGACCAGTTGGACCGATCTTAAAATTCTGGAAGTATCGAAATCCTGTTTAAATAAATCGGTAAGCTGTGTTGCTTTCTCGAAATTAATGTATGCTACAGATTTATATTCATTTTTCCCAAACTCCTTCATTAACCAGGTTTTCCCTACCTGCCTTGCCCCCTTTATCAAAAGGGGCTTTCTGTTAGGCTTGCTTTTCCAACTTAACAAATCATTATAAACCAGCCTTTTCATCCATTAAAGTTTTGGTGATCACTAAAATTTGTCACAAAAATATGAAAACAAACACATAAAAACAAATGAAAATATGTATTACATTACATTTATTCAAAGGAAAAACCGTATCCACCGGCCTTCTTAAAATAAAATTACAAAACCTTTGAAATCAAAACAGAGACCGGCTAAACAGAAATGTTCAGCCGGCCTCATTTGTAAATGTCAATTAGTTATTATGTTATTACTAACAGTTACCGGTTATCCCGGGCCGTTGTTTCTTATCTTGGATTCCCACCTGTGGGTCTCATTCTTCTCTGATTCGCAGGATCGGCCTGGAACTTAGTCCTGTAAGTTTTATATTTCTCGGCGCCAAGCACTCCTTCTATCTTTTTCTGCAAATCTTCGCGAAGCTTCATGAATTTATCCCTGTCGTTCCTTACTGTTGCACTCTCTTTCAGATAGTTGTCATAAACCTTTTGAAGCTTAATGCTGTCATCTTTGGTAACTGTCACATATTTTGCAATTTCTGCAATTCTTTCTTTTGCAAATGTTGCAGGATCCATCGGACGTCTTTGTGGAGGTTGTTGCTGAGCATAGACTCCTGTCGCAAAGAGTGCCAGTACGAAAACAAAAAATAATTTTTTCATGATCTTAAATGTTTGATTTTTCACTTTGACACCTTTTGTTCTGAAAAGTTTACTTCGTTTCAGAAAATATCGTTACCCTTATTGCTCCCTGAAAACCATATTTAGAAAAAGGGGCATCCTCATATTTGAATTCTGGATACTTCTGATTAAGGATTGTTATCAGTTCTGATCTTAATGTTCCTTTTCCTGTCCCATGAATGAAATCAATTCTTAGCCCCTTATGAAACCTGTTTGCCTGCAATGTTCGTTCAAACAGTTCCAGCTGATATATTAAAGAGTCCGCAGGAGCAAAGTTGCGATATGCTTTAGCGATCTTTTCTATATGGAGATCAATTACTAAGATGTGAAACAATCCCAAAATGAATCCTTTTATTTACCCTGCAATTTAAAATACCTTTGTTATTGTCGTATTCTCTGATTTTGTGGCTACAGCTGCAGGAACCATGAAAACACTTACTTTGCCGTTTTTGAGGGATATAGCCTTTAGTTCGTGGTCATATAGGTACTTGCCATCCACTGCAGGTACCAGCACATAATTTTCCTTCTCCTTAGATTTGACCCCTAATTTCCCTAAAAAATCGGCTGTTTTTTGATCTATACCGGTAATTTTTATTTTAATGTTATCCTTGAGGGCTTTTGATAACTTTGACTCCTGTTTGGGTTGGGACTCATGTTCCATGTGAAGTTCTTGGGTCCCATCTCCGACAAGGACAATCAGTTTTAAGGACTTCAAAGCATCCAGGCTGGTCTTTGCAACCGCTGACAATATGCGACTTTCCATCTCTGCCACAAGCCCCACATCGGAATAGGTGGTCAGCCCATAAGTCACATATTGTTCTGCAATTGAAATGTTTTTATACAAGGTGGCCAGCTCTCCCGAGAGGCCCACCTTTTGGGCCATATCATCAGTCACCTGACCTTTAATTTCGGATAACATTATGGATACCAAGCCCTCGGCATCACCACTATTGATTGCAAAGGCTGCGTCAACAAGTGACAACACGGAGCCGAAACTTCCATATTCACCTAAAGTAATAGTGCTTAACAACATTCGGCCAAATCTTGCCATAGGAGTGTGTGGGCCCAGAGGGTTCGAGGCAAACCATACCATGAAGGTTTCGGCGGGGATTCCTGTAGGAACCGACAAAAAAGCACTCCGTCCGGGATGTGCCCTTTTGAATACATCCACGCCATTTTCGTCTACCAGGGTAATCCTGATTTCGTAGTTGTTGGTCCCCGAAAACAGAGGCCTCACCCGGGGCAATCCCTCGCTATTTGCAGAGTAGTGAGGGATGTACAAAAGGTTCTTTTGACCCGGCAGGTTTTTAGGGCGGAGTTGCTCCCGGAACGGGGGTTCGGGGTAACTTTGCTCCCCAAACATATCGGCCATATAACCTGGAACAAGTCCCTGTTTTTCAATCTCCAGTTTAACAAAAAGTTTGCTGGTCCCGGTACTTTCGTTAACACCCCAGTACGACATGATGTTTTCCAGGTCGGCGTTGGGATTCCAAAAGTCCTTTACCGTTATCTTTATGGGTATGTACTCTCCTGCATTAATCGTCCCCTTACCTTCGTAGCCACTCTCAGCTTTGTCCATGACCAAATTAAAGGCAGTTGTCACATAAGCCCTGAAAGGTATGGACATATTTGCAGACCGTGCCTCCACGGTTTCGGTCAGTCTGTTGGCGGGAGGTGCATCCTTGGCATAGAAATAATGTACCGAAGCCAAACCATTAACATCAGTAACAGCACTTACCTTTGTTCCGGTAATCCCCTCCTTGTTTCTTAAAAGCCCGCTAGGGTTCTCTCCCGCTATCGAGAAGAAGACCTCTGCATTGGCCAAGGGCTCCATGTTGTCATCGTAAAAATTTGCAGAGACAAGGGCTGGATACCTTTTGTCGGGTGGGACAAAAGCAGTATCGGACAATAATGCATACCCCGGTTCGGCCCAAATCTTTCCGTTGTCAGTCACAAATTTTATATATGCATTATCCTCTGCGCCTAACTCTTTGCAAACCAATCTTACAACAACCCCCGTGCGGTTGTGGGGCTCCATTTTATCCAGGGTTCCTACTGCCGGGGCGTTGTATGTAAATGAAACGACTCCGTTGGCATCAGTCACCAAAGAGCCCGACGACAATGACCCCGGAATGACATCGTCGCTTGTAACTATCTCTGCAAAAACGGTTTTGCCTTTCAATGGGGTGCTGGAATTGGCCACATTTTGCAAATAAGAATAAAGCTGTCCCGATATTGTAACGGATGATTTTCCGTCTGGTTTTATCTCTTTTGCCGATGCTGTAACTTTTAATGCATACTCTGGCCTTTCCGTCTTTTGGTAGGTCATCCCATAAATCTGTGGAGAAACGGGAGCCTTGTTGTACACCTCTTCTGCCGTCTGCACAAAAAAGCTGACAAGCCTCTCTCTTAAGTATTTTGCATCTTGCTGAGGTATTGGAATGTTATGTGCATACATATAAGTATTTACTGAGCAGGAATTTAGATTGGGAATTTCAAAAACAACAGAATTAGAACCAAAGCATTTATCTTCATACGCAAAAAGCCACTCCCTGGAACCAAGGGAATTGCCGTAATTTGTAAATATCATTTTATTTGTACCCCTGAATATGGTTGCACTTTTCACAAAATCTTGATGCCTTGTTGTGATTGATGAGGCCTTGAGGGTGAATTGCTTCTCATTCCTTTCGGGTTCAATAGCTTCGTCACTCACTTTTATGAAATCTTTGACAAAAGCCTCTTCAAATGCTATTTTTCCAATGTAAAAGTCGGACGAATAATTTTTATGACTATAAAGTCTGCTTTTGCCTGCCTCTTCTGGTACCTGCGGGAAGACCAGGTTGCCAACATCTCTGCCTTCCAATCCCTTATGCGGATAAACCAGTTTTATAGAAATGTCGTTCAAGTTGTTCCTCACTTTATGGGAAAATGATTTGTCAAACTCTGCAATTGCCCTATCCCTTTCTCTTCTCAGTGAATCATAACTTGTCTTTTGACCACGAAATCCTCCTTCTACTTTTGGTTGCAAAGCATCTATAACATAGTAGTTTACAAAGATGTCAATTGACTTTCTCCACACCTCTGCTTTTATGAAATCGTTGTTGGCGGCCAGTTTGTCCATATGTACTCCAATCGATGTAAGTACCTTCAGTAGATCATCCCGGCTCTCTTGCCTGTATAGCAAATCTATTACAGGAAAAACCTCATCGAAGTACCACTCAAGCAAGCCCTCAGGACATTTGGATACATATTTGTAAAGGATTACCGGCAACCAGCCTTCGGTCTTGGATGCCTGTAAATATGTATTGGCTACAGGGTTTGGGTTTGGGTTGTCCATGAGCGCTCCCCACTCTGCTATAGCACTGTAATAGTAATAAAAAAGTGTATAGTAGCAACGGTTGACATGGTTATGTGTTTTTCTAAATGAGTGAGATTCTTTCTCATTTGTTCCGAGCCCCAGATGGTTATTGAAAAATTTGATATACAAATTTCGATCCTCGGGATTCTTTTGCTTGGACTTGAATTCCAACAATTGATCGTCGAGTTGTTCTGTCTTATGAATAAAAACTGGCCAGTTAACTTTATCAGAACCATAGCTTTTCAAAAAAGCCTCTTTTACAGTAGTATACGAAGGTTTATCGTTAAAAAAACATTCGGGGAGTAGGTTGCCGGTTTGAAATTTGTTTTGGGCATCAAGAGCTTGGGCACAGAAGATGCCCTGCAAACATAATAGCAATACTATTATAGTTCGATTTACAGCTGATGGTTTCATGATCTCTATGATTATAACTACACTATCAAAGTTACATAAAAAACTTTATTCCCAAAATACACTCATAGATAGCAAAATGGCGTCCGTAATATTTCCAGGATATATTGCCTTTCCATGAATTCCAACCCCAGTCTGCTTATGTGGGTTATACGAGGTTTTGGTACGGCAATAATGCACTGAGAGTGCACAGCCCTGTTTGCAATGATCACAGTAGGAGGACTCAACCGTCAAATCATATCACCCTTTAACATTACTCCCGGTCTGAAAATTATGTTCAAGCTTGCCACTATCATTCCAACAAAAAAAGCAGGCATCTCTACCTGCAAAATCGGAGCGTAGCGACCACCCCCTCCCCGGAGGGGGCCAGGGGGAGGGATAACCAAAGGAGCTTGCTCCGTTCCTGCAAGCGACAGTACAAAAAAAGCAGGCATCTCTACCTGCAAAATCGGAGCGTAGCGACCACCCCCTCCCCGGAGGGGGCCAGGGGGAGGGATAACCAAAGGAGCTTGCTCCGTTCCTGCAAGCGACAGTACAAAAAAAGCAGGCATCTCTACCTGCTTTTTTTGTACCCGGAGCCGGGGTCGAACCGGCACAGCCTTGCGGCCACTGGTGTTTGAGACCAGCGCGTCTACCGATTCCGCCATCCGGGCTTCTTATTTCAGACCTCTCTGATGAGCAGTCTGCTGTTCGGTAAACAAAATTGAACTCAAAAGAAATTGGGCTCCAAAGGTAGATAAAAAAATCAATTGCTCAAACGGTGAGCTTTACAACATCCTTTTTGTTCTGCCTGCTGATTTTAGAATATATATCGGTTATTTTATTTGTTACTACATTGATATTCTGATCTTCCGAAATTATCTTTTGAAGAAATATTGCCTCTTCTTTAAAATAGGAGCGTCTGTGACAAAAGTCAATTATCAGCTCTGCTGCTTTATCAGGGGTGAAAGGAGGGGAGTCAATTGCCACAAAGTTAGTAAACCTCATTTTTTCAAAATTTCCCCTGGTAATTATCTCCCCGAGGTGGTTGTTTTTAACAGATAACAAAGGAACTCCGTTTACAAGACTCTCTGCTGCAACTCTTCCAACACCAAGAACAAGGTCAGCATCCAGGTAAAATTTATAAACATTATCCGAATAATTTTCGCAAACCACAGAATCCCTTATCTCTGTATAATCATCAGAGGAGAGCATTATCTTTATCTTTTCAAGCCCTTCTCCTTCACCCACAATATAAAACATAACCTCCGGAAACTCTTTTTTTACTTCAGGTAAAACTTTGCTGATGATTTCAGTGATCACCTGGCCGTGCCTTTTATCAATACGGCTTATGTATAATATCTTTAAGGGGTTGTATAAAAGCACTTTGTTAGAAGAGCTAACGTTTTCCTCACTAAGGTGTCTCCCTTTGTTTTCTGCAAGTGTTGATTGTCCCGGCAACAGTATTCCATTGGGGATGTAATGTATCTTGTTTCCTATCAGAAAAGACTCTGTGTAGGTGTTAAAAACTTTTTCATTTATAAATATAATTGAGGAGAGGTTTCTTTTGACGTAGTTACCTCTAAGATCGTGCCGGCTGTCACCGTGAACTGTTGCCACAGTAGGAACATTGCACAGGTTTCCTGTGAGTGCAGCCATTAGTATGGGGAGTCTCTGATGAGCATGGATAACCTCTATACTCTCTCTTCTCACCAGTAAAAATAATTTTATTAGCAATAATATGAAATTCCATTCATAAAACCGGCCATCCAGTTGTGTCACCCTCTTGTCAAGCTTGCCGGACTGACGGCCTTTCCCGGACATCAACCACACCTGATGGCCGGAACGGACTAATTCATTTGCAAGATCCCTGACATGGTTTTCGGCACCGCCGTAATCGAAGTTCTTTACAAGCAGCAGTATCCTCATCTCTTAATCAACACAGGTTTGCCCATCCCCAGACTCTCCAGAGGTGCCATCTGGCTCTTTGCATCCCCAACCACAATATAACAAAGTTCAGAGGGGTTAAGTACCTTATTAATCACTTCTTTTCCCTGACTGACAGTAAAGTTTTTAAGTATCACCTCCTCATTTTTGATATAATCAAAGGGTAGGTTGTATCCAGATATGTGACAAAGCATATCCACGAGATCTCCAAGGGTTTCGAAAGCAGATGCATTGGCTCTGAGCATTGAATTTTTTGTGTTCTCAAGAACAGATTCATCAAATGATTTTTCCCAGTTCCCTATCAGTTCCCTGAAAATACCCAGAGACTCTTTGGTGGTGCTTCCCTGCACACTTGAAGAGGCTATGAAGGTGTTCAAATGCTTTCCTCCTGTGAACCAGGAGTAAGCCCCGTAAGTATAGCCGCGCTGCAGCCTCAGCACATCAAATAATATGCCTTGTGATCCGCCACCAAGATTCTGGTTAACAATCAGTGCAGGGTAGTAAAGTGGGTCATTGCAGGCTATTCCGGTTTTACATACGGTAATTACAGACTGTGGGGCACCGGGATAATCTGCAAAATAGATAGAGTTAGCCTTAAAAGGATTGCCTGTGACCGGATCAGGGATGATAACTTCTTTGGCCTTCCACTCTTTTTCCAATGAGGAGAGTAGAGCTCTGCACTCACCACTGTCAATCGCACCTGCTATATTGAAACTGGTTACAGAAGGAGATATTGAGTTGCTGTAGAAGGTTTTGATATCCTCCATTGTGATTGCTCCCAGGGTCTCAGCACTCCCGTAATCCTCTGTTGCAAATGGAGACTCCTCCCCGAAAATTGCCCTCATTGCTATATTGTTTGCTATGGAAGAAGGATTCACAGAATTTTGTCTTATAAGAGTTTCGATCCTCTGTTTTACCTTTTCAAGTCCTGATGAGTCAAAGCGGGGAGTTACAATCATCTCCCTTACCAACTCCATTACCTTTCCGAAATTCCTTGATAGTGATGAAATTGAAATATTTGTCTTTTCTTCCGATGAGTTTACCGTGATTCTGGCCCCAAGCAATGCGATTGCACTCTCAAGCTCCTGAGGCGTTCTGGCGTCTGTTCCTTCGTTCATAAGCTGTGCATTCAGGTAGCAAAGGCCCTTTTTACCCGGAGGGTCGAGCAGTTTACCTCCCGAAATTTCTATTTCAGCCTGAACCAAAGGAAGTTCATCCCGGGTTATTCCATAAACTTTCATACCGTTGGAGAGAGTGAAACTCCATACTTCCGGCACCTTTACCTCCGGTTTATCCGGAAGGAAACCGGGCTCGGCAGAGCGGTCAAAGAGAGAAGGAGTCCGGGAATAATCCTCATCTGCAATTTTTCCGCTTCCAGAGTTCATCTTCTGCTCCTCAACCATCTCCTCTTTGATTCTGGCAGGAGTCGAACCTTTAAGTGCCAGCTTTGATCCTCCGGCCGGAACTATGCTAAGACAGAAGTATGGTCTGCTTTTGATATATTTTTCATACACCGACATAATATCCACCGATGTAAGTGCACCGTATTTTTCAAGATCCTTTAAAGAGGCGTCCGGAGATCCTCCGAACTCATTGTCCCTGGCTATCATAAGAGCTTTCCCCAAGACACTCGTCATACGGTTGTAGAGACCCACCTCCTGCATAACTTTCTGTTTAATAAGCTCATTTTCATCAACGCCCTCTTTTTCAAACCGGTCAAATGCCTCATTGACAGCATCCATAAGATCGTTAAGATCTACTCCGGGGAATGTACGGATGTTAATCTGCAGATAACCTGACACCTCTCTAGCAATATTAAAAGCCCTTACCTCTGGTGCAAGTTTTTTCTCCTCAACCACCACCTTGTACAAAGGTGACTTTTTACTGTTTGCAAAGAGGGAAGCGAAATACTGCAAAGCATATGCATCCTGGTTATATGCCTCCACTCCCGGAAATATAAGAGTAAGCTGAGGCATGGGAGCTCTCTTATCTTCCCATACTATCTTTTTATTTGAATGTAGTTTAAGTGGACGGATTTCTGGTTTTGCCACCTCAACGCCATTTTTTATTTCTCCAAAATATTTATTTATCAGCTTTTTGGCAAGAGCAGGATCAAAATCCCCGGTAAGAGCAAGAGTTGCATTGCCCGGTGTGTAGTATCCGTGGTAGAACTCTTTTACATCTTCCAGAGTTGCACTTTTGAGGTCATCAAGCTCTCCGATTGTGGTCCAGCTGTATGGATGTCCTTGGGGAAAGAGTTCCTGTGCAATAATTGATGAAGAGTGGCCGTAGGGCTGGTTGTCATAATTCTGCCGCTTTTCATTGGATACAATATCTATCTCTCTTTCAAGCCCTCCCTGGGTTACCGTGTTAATAAAAAATCCCATACGGTCAGACTCCATCCAGAGTATCTTCTCCAGTGCATCTTTGGGGACAGATTCAAAATAGTTTGTACCGTCTGTGCCTGTTGAGCCATTAAAGTCACCCCCCAGAGCAGAGATATTTTTAAAAAAAGCATTCCTTGGAAGATTTTCTGATCTCTGGAACAGCATATGTTCAAAGAAATGGGCAAATCCAGTCTTTCCGGGCTTTTCCCTGCCGGAACCTGCGTGATACTGAATAGCAAGTGCCACAACCGGATCGGAGTGATCCTCGTGCAGAATGACTTTTAGTCCGTTATCAAGGGTGTAACTTTGGTAGTTGAGAACAATATTGTGATTCATATCGGTTTTATTTTCACAGGATAGTATAAAGAAGGCTATAGATAAAATCAATGCCGGGCAGAATGTTTTTACCATAATAAATAATTTAGGATTAAATATTTGTGAAGGATATTGAATCAAAGTTAAATATTTTTTCTAGTTTCAGAATAAAAAACAATACCTTTGGATAGTTCTTAAGAAAGGGAACCTCGTGAAATTCGGGGACAGTACCCGCTGCTGTAATGCTTACCCTCTGGGTTATCTTCTTCAGGCCACTGCCAAAAGGTGGGAAGGCAAAAGATGTAAAAGCTAAGTCAGAAAACCTGCTTTGGAGCAAAATATATTAATCGAACTTTCGGGAGATAGGGAACGATGACTAAAACATTTGTCCGCTTATTTATAATAATTTTAATCCTTTTCTCCGGCCTGACGGGTCGGGCAGAAGAGCTTTTTTTTGAACATTTCCCGGCAAACGAAAAGGATAAAAAGGAGAAAGATAACCACCGCCCGCTTATCCCTGTGAGAGACACTCTAAGGGCTGAGGCACACAGGATACTGAATTCTGTTACCATAACGGCCTTAAGGAGTGTGAATCCGTCAGGCAACGAGAGGTATTCAGCCGGCACAAAACTATTTACAGGATCAGAAAAGATTGTCCGGGAGATGAAGATGAACTCCCTGGCTGATTTTCTGCGAAGGGAGATTCCCGTTTACATTAAGGAGTACGGAAATGGTTCGGGGGCATTTATCTCTGTGAGGGGGACCTCCTCTTCCCAGACCAGGGTGAGCTGGAACGGACACAATCTTGCAATGCCCACTCTGGGTCAGACAGACCTCTCCCATATCCCTGTGTTCTTTTTTGACCGGATTGAATTTCATCCAGGAGGAGGTTCCACTCTTTACGGTGACGGATCAATAGGAGGCAGCCTCTCTCTTAACACAAGACCTCTCTGGAGGGAGGGATTCTCAGCTGACATTCTTCTTTCTGCAGGAAGTTTCGGCTCTGTCTTTACCGGGGCGAACCTTAGATATTCCAAAAAGAAAACCGAGAGTAGAAGCTCCATACTTTATACCACTGCAAGAAACGATTACTCATTTATAAATAACACCAAAAAAGGACTGCCTAAGGAGTATCTAAACAATTCGGCCTACCGTAACCGGGGACTTTTACAGGAGGTTTACAGAAGATTCAGGGACTCCTCTTCTCTGGCGCTTAAGTTGCTGTACATGGATTTTGTACGTGAGATACAACCTTCTGTATCAATGAATGATGCTGTTTCGGATTATGAGTCCATTGTGGATAAGAATTTAAAAATGAACCTTACATATTCCGGTAAGAAAAAGCATCTGAGTTATACGGGAGCACTCTCATTTTCCAGCGACAAAGAGTATTACAGGGATGACATTATTGCCACCTCCACCTGGTCTGCCTTTACAGAAGCAGAGTACAGAGGCAGAAAACACTCCTTAAAGGGAGGTGCCGAAGCTGAGAGGATAGCTCCGGAAGTTGACTCATACTCCGGAAAAGGAGATGAGGACAGAGTTAACCTCTATCTTCTTGGCAGGTATATACCATTTGGATACCTGACGATTACTGCAGGAATAAGGGGGATATTTGTTTCGGGAGCAGATCTGCCATTAATGCCCTCTTTGAGTGCCAGGTATATCTTGTTACACAAAGAGGGAAAAGAGTTGGCTGTCAGAGGATCTGCTTCGAACAGCTGCAGAATCCCCACTTTAAACGACAGATACTGGGGAGGGGAGAACCTCTACCTAAAAAGTGAGAAAGCCTTTACCATCGAGACCGGAGCAGACTACACGCTTAAGCGGGGAATCTGGAGTGCTGAACTCTATGGAACGTTTTACAAAAGCAGGGTAAGGGACTGGATAAGATGGCTGCCGGCCGGTACGGTATGGAAACCCCAGAATATACCTCTGGTTATATCCACAGGAGTAGAGGCAGGGGGAGTTATCGGTATCAGAAAGAGCGGCTTTTCTCTTCAGTTTACCCCTGGATTAACATACACCTCAATAGTCACCGCACAGGGATTGAGGAACGAAGATCCCTCAACAGGCCGGCAGCTGGCGTATCAGCCCCGCCTGTCAGCAAG
>JALNXR010000149.1 GCA_023230265.1 Bacteroidales bacterium
GTACAATTACTTTTACCCTTTCGGGAATGTACAGGGCTATCTTTTTAACCGTGCCATCCCACTTTTGTTCTCTGTTGATAACATCAGCACTGATAGTCAGCAGTGAGTCTTTCAGCTCCACAAAAGGTGAGAGTTTCTCTCCATATATTTTCGCGTCTGCATAGGTATTTCCGGTTGTATAGACGACACTCCTTATCTCCGGTTCCTCTGTTTCGCTCTGTCTTACAATTTTAAGTTCCGGAAAGACAACAAAATCGCGTCTGTTGGCATTATTGTCGAACCAGAAAAGAGAAATCTCAGAGATATCTGCCTCCATAAACACTTTTGAATCGGGTATAGGATTCGGAGATGCAAGTTTAATATATATAGTATCAATGCTGCTTTTCACCGGCAGGAATATTTCTTTACTGCTGTTGCTCCAGTAAGGTGTAGATGCCTTTACAGAGAAGCCTATGAAAGTGAAGAGAGATATTACCCATAAAATAAAGATAACCAGCCCCATTCTAAATTTACCCGACCTGAATCCGAACAGTGCCTGAATCCCTGTGTAGAGCATTCCCACCAACGGGAGAAACATTACCAGCAGGAATGAGAGTTTGAGCCAGAATGGATTTATGAGACCAAGTCTTATATAATCAAACATATCTATGGGTATTAATCCCTGGAAAATCTCTATTCCAAGCAGAAAGAGCGACAGTAATACAAGCCCTGACAAAGCCATAAATATCAATATCACTGCAAAGATTTTTACCAGAATGGAAAACAGGGTATTTGCAACTTCCCTTCCGTTACCGTTCCTTCTTATACCCTTGCCCACACCTTCAATTTCGTTCTCCACCCTTTTACGGATATGTGTGAGATCCGGTTTGTCACCGTGCATGGCACATCTTTGCTCAAATGTTCTGGCCTCCGGCACAATAAGCCACAGGACTATGTAAGCCAAAACTATAAATGAGCCTCCTCCCATGTGAAAGCCGAATGCCGAAAACCCAAAAAATATTACAACAAACAATACCCTTACAAGCACTCTGTCTATCCCGGAATAAGCAGCCAGCCCTGAACAGACTCCTCCCAGTATCTTATCGGAAGGGTCTCTGAACAGCCTTTTCTGAGCGTTTTCCTGTGTGTTTTCCCTTTCAGGCCTGTTTTGCTGTTCTCCCTCGGGATCAATCATCTCCGGACGGCCCAGAATGTTAATGACCTCTTTTACCACATCCGATGTGACAACAATATCTTTTCCTGATTTTTCCAGAAAAAGTTCAGCAATTCTCTCTTCTATACCCTCTATAATTTCATTCCCGTTGGGATTGGTTCTGTAGTGTGCTTTAAGCTCTCCCAGATATGACCGGAGTATCTCATAACCATCCTCCTCAATGGTAAAGGCCAAATTTGCAACACTTACTTTTACAACTTTTTTCATAGCCTGATTATTTATTTTCTTAAGAGTGATATTGTGTTTACCATTTCATCCCATGCAGCATCCATCTCTGCAAGAAGCTCCCTCCCCTTTGGGGTGAGAGAATAGTATTTTCTGGGAGGTCCCTGAGGCGACTCTTCCCACCTGTAACTAAGGAATCCCAGATTTTTGTGTCTGGTGAGGAGAGGATATAGAGTCCCCTCTACCACGATCATACTTGCCTCTTTAAGCCTTGTGATAAGTTCGGAGGCATATGCGTCCTTTTCCCTTAGTATGCTGAGTATGCAATACTCCAGCACCCCTTTGCGCATCTGTGATTTAATGTTATCTGTGTTTATATCGTTCATGACGCTTCTGTTATTTATAAATCGAATATTTCCTGAGATTTTCTGCAGTTGCCGGAATACCTCTCATCTCACATTTCCTTACAGCGGTATCAGCTACCGGAACTACCAGCCAAAGGATAATGTAAAGCCAGAATCCCATACCTCCCACAAAGAATGCAACAGCCAGCAGCACCCTTACTAATACCAGGTCTGTATTAAGGTAGTACGAGAGACCTGAGCACACACCTCCGATAATCCTGGAGTCGGGATCCCTGTATAGTTTTCTTGTCTGGTTTTGTGGTGGAGCCTCACCGGCAGGGGAAAAATCATCGTCATCCTGCGTGCCGTCAGGCATCCCCAGCTGTCCGATAACTTTGTTCACAAGGGTGAGATTAACTACTTCCTGGTCGGATTTTAATGATTCAGAAAACAATTCTGCTATTCTCTGCTCCAGATCCTCCATAACATCCTTGGCCTGAGCTCCCATCCTGGTCTTTTCCCTAAAGCGGTCCAGATACCTGTCAAGTCTCTGATAGGCGTCCTCATCCATAATGAAGCTTCTCCCGCCTATGCCTGCATTTAAAACTTTTTTCATTTATATAGTATTATTAGTTTCCTTAGTATTCGGCACCGCAAATATATATATTTATTTTTATACCTTGTATCACCTAGTAGTGTTTTTTATCACAAAAAAACCCGTTACTTTCGTAACGAGTTGATATTCTTGAATAAATATTTTTGTTTTTTAATAAAAAATTTAATCCTGAGTCGCCGGTTGATTTTCAGGCTGGGTTGCAGGCTGGTTTGTTGCAGGCTGGTTTGTTGCAGGCTGAGATGTTGGGAACTGGGGTTGTCCCTGAACAGGAGCGGTGTTCTCTATCTTCTGCTGTACTGATGATGAAGATTGTCTGCCACCTGTTGACACAAATGCAGTTGCCAGAATACAAAGAACTATAATGGTAATTGCAAGGGTCCATGTTGCCTTTTCCAGAAAATCAGCTGTCTGTCTGACACCAAAGGTTTGATTGCCGGCAGCAAAGTTTGCAGCCAGTCCGCCTCCCTTGGAATTCTGTATTAAAACAATAACTGTCAGCAAAATACTGGCTATTACTATTAAAATTGAGATTGCTGTATACATAGTATCAATTATTATATTTGCTTCTTAATTCCTGTACAAGGGTCGCAAAGTAACTACTTTTTTCCGGATATAACAAAATTAGTTTTGCGTAAATCTCAATGGCTCTTTTGTAAAAGCCCTGCTCACTGTATATTTTTGCCAGTGTCTCAGTATAAAATTCCGGGTCGTCAAACACTTCTGAAATATCTGTGGGAGTGTTTTCATCCTCCCCTGACGGGCCGGTTCTTCCGGTTCTGAGAAGAGAGGGCTTTTCTGAGATGAATTTATCCAGTGGTTTCTTTCTGTCCAGCTCTATCTGTTCCATCTCCTCGCGGCTGAAGTAATCTCCCTGTGCAAGAATTATTCTGGGGCTTCCCTCTGTAGTAAGGGGTTCTTTCTCTATCTCGAACAGAATTTCGTCTGCCGGATCTGATGAGATAATAATGTCATTTTCATAATCAAATATCTCCCCCTGTTCTCTTTTTTTCTCAATCTCCCCCGACAGGTAATACAGCATTGCCCTTGACCACAGATGAGCTGATGTACGGCTTAGTAGAGACTCCCCCTGATCGTAGCCCAGCTCACATGATTTGCAGAAAAATTCAAGGTGTCCCAAAGCATACCAAGGATATTTCTGAATAGTCTCCTCGAGTGTCAGAAGGTTTTTAGCATCCATATTTTACCATTTTGCAACCGTATTATTGAATATATCCTCTACCAGTTTTTCAACTATGGCATCGACAAGATTTGACTCCACCTGATCAAGACTCATAGTTGATGCATAATCCTCAAAAGCCTCGAACCTCCTCTCGAAATCGTCCTCCGGATGTTTCTTGTTTGTAAATTTTATGTTAACGGTTATAGTAAGCCTGTTCTGTGCGGCAACTTCCTGCGCTGTAACTGCCAGGGATCTGGTTTCATACGAAAGGATATCCCCTTCCAGTACAAGATCCCCGCCATCCGGTTCCAGTTTGAGCTTGGTAAGTCTGCGGTATTTATCTTTTAGAGTTTCTGTGAGTGTATTGCTCAGGGAGGGATTTACCCTCATGGCCCTGTTTTGTATATAATTGACAGTTATAGTATTTACATCCGGGGCTATTGATGTTCCCGAGAAGGAGTAGATCCAGCATCCGTACAGAAGAGGTATAAATGATACCAACACAAGCACCCTTTTTATTATAAGTACTCTTTTCATAGGTCAAGGTTTAGTTCTTTAATTTTTCTGTAAAGTGTCCTTTCCGAAATACCCAGTTCGGCGGCAGCCGCTTTTCTTTTCCCGTTATGCTTGAGAAGTGCCTTTTTAATAAGCTCCTCGTTCATATTCTGTATGGAAAAGTTCTGACCGGAAATTTCAAAGTTATCATCTGCCTCCTCATAGTCAATAACAGATCCTTCGTCAATTTTCCCGGAGATTTCCTTGGTCCCGGAGATGATTGTGTTTCCGGAGTGAGGTTCCTCTCCTCCTATTTTGGTCTTAAGCTCCTCAACCTCCTGGCGAAGCTGGTACAGGATTTTATAAATTATATCTCTGTCGGTAAGATGATCCGGATTGTGCCCCTCTGTCCGTACGGGGAGATGTAAAGGGCTCTCCTGTGGAATATATCTTTTTATTACCTCCGGACCGATTATTCTGTTGTGTTCAATCACAGATATCTGTTCGGCAATGCTTTTAAGCTGCCTTATATTTCCCGGCCACCTGTAACTCTCGAGAATAATGGCAGAATCGGGTGTTAGTTTTACCGGCGGCATTTTGTATTTATCTGCAAAATCGAGTGCGAATTTCTTAAAAAGAAGATGGATGTCCTCCTTTCTCTCCCTGAGCGGAGGTATGGAAATGGGCACAGTGTTGAGACGGTAGTAGAGGTCTTCCCTGAACCTCCCGGAGTCTATAGCTCTCATCAGGTTGATATTGGTTGCTGCAATCACCCTCACATCGGTCTTCTGAACTTTTGATGACCCTACCTTTATAAATTCCCCTGTCTGGAGAACTCTCAGCAATCTTACCTGGGTTGAAAGGGGAAGTTCAGCAACCTCGTCCAGGAAAAGCGTACCTCCGTCCGCCACTTCAAAATAGCCTTTTCTGGTTTCGTAGGCTCCTGTAAAAGAGCCCTTTTCGTGTCCGAACAGTTCAGAATCTATTGTTCCCTCTGGTATTGCACCACAATTGACTGCAAAGTAGTGATTGTGTTTTCTGGGGCTGTGCAGATGAATTATCTGGGGGAACACCTCTTTACCAACTCCGCTCTCTCCGGTTATCAGAACAGAGAGATCTGTTCCGGCCACCTGCACCGCAATATCAATAGCTCTGTGCAGTCCCGGGTTGTCCCCTATAATGTCAAATCTTTGTTTTATCGAATAGAGATCCATAATCTGCAAAAATATATAAAATTTGTACCTTTGGGAAATTAAAATTTCTCTCCCTGATGAAAATATTGGCCATTATCCCTGCAAGATTTGCCTCAGTCCGCTTTCCGGGAAAACCTCTGGCCGATATCAGAGGTAAATCAATGATAAGACGGGTATATGAAAGGGCTTCCTCTGTGTTTGATAATTGTCTGGTAGCTACCGATGACATACGGATTTTCAACGAAATAACCGGATGCGGAGGTAAGGCTGTAATGACCTCCTGTGAACACAAAAGCGGAACGGAAAGGTGTTATGAGGCACTGGTAAAGACAGAGGAGA
>JALNXR010000150.1 GCA_023230265.1 Bacteroidales bacterium
TAAATATTAATCGTTCAAAAATTTTCTTTGGACACTAGTGATAACATACTATGAGTGACTACTTATAAGATTATCTACAAATAAACTCTATAAAACAAAACAATAAATTATGAAACGATTCATTTTATTCGCGCTTATTGTGTTTATATCACACAATTTATTCTCTCAAGAAAATAACCAGATTAAAAACAGGGATTCGTACATCTACTGCGAGATATTAGGGACTCAAAAACTATTGAGCAACAAGGTTGCCGTTACAGTCGACTTTGGGCAAAATACTAGATTTGGTGAAGATACTCGACTTCGTGATGAAACAGGAAAAGTAATAATATTCAATTCTATGGTTGATGCTATGAATTGGATGGGAGGACAGGGTTGGGAGTTTATTCAGGCATATGTTGTAACATCCCAAAATCAGAATGTTTATCACTGGCTGTTAAAACTTGATATAAAATATCTTTCTCCGGAAGAGTTAAGTGAAGTAAAAGCAATGTTCAAAACAAAACGGAATATTGCTAAAGATGTAGCTGAATAAGGTGTTACAGTATTAATATTTTATTGGCAATATTAAAATAAATCCAAATATGAAAATCAACCTTGAAGAATTAATAATGATGAAGGATTTGATTTTAATGAACCTAAGTTTGAACCTTTAAATATCCCAGACCAACCTGTTAATCCAGAAGAAAAAGGTTCATTACCTCATTACGAACCACCACCACCGCCACTTCCAGACAGCGATTAATGTCTATCAGGGATGGTAGGAGCTTTATAAATTGGGAACCCTGGTATATTTGACTTCTTGGAGTCTTTCTTTATTTTCAGAGAAACTTTGAAAATGATGTAAACACTGATTTTTGAAATTGTAGTATTAAGGTCATAGTGTAAAAATTATTGTTACAATCAAAACTATGTGGTTCTATTATTTAACAATAGGACAAATCAAGCTATTTGATTATAAAAAAACAATAACAGATACTTACATAGAGCAATGCAAAATATGTTGATGTTGAATAATACGTCTTATAAAAAACGTTTAAAATATTAAGTAATGGAAATATTTGATTTTATCTCTGATCCAATGTTTAAAAGTATTCTAGAAAGGGATTTCCAAGAATTAGACAATTGTGTAAAGTATGGATTATCAAAATCCGCATTAGTACTATCTGGTAGTATTATTGAAGCAGTACTCCTTGAGTATTTTACACATAATCTCCCAGATGGAATGACTCAAGAAGAACTTCTTAGGAAAGAACTATATCAATTAATTGAACAAGCTGTAAAAAAGCAATTAATCTCAGAAAGATCAAAACAACTATCTATTGTTATAAAAAATTACAGAAATTTAATTCATCCCGGAAGAGAAATCCGAAAAAATGAAGAATTTGATAACGAATCTGCAACTGTATCCTTAAGTTTAGTAAAAGTTATCGTGAAAGAAGTCAGAGAAAACTACAAAAAACTATATGGATATAAAGCAGAAGATATTTACCAAAAGATTACTTGTGACTCCGCAACATTTTCAATTTTTGACAAATTACTTATAAAACTTAATAACCATGAGAAAATCAGGCTGATAAGATTACTTGTAAATCATAATAATGAACAGCAAGATAACATATATCCACAATATAGAGAATATATATACAGGTTAAAATCGAAGATTAACAAGAATGATTTACTTTCTTTTTGCAAAGAATTACATAAACAAGTAGAACAAGGAAAAGAAAAAGAGATAATAATTTTATTTGAGTTTTTTGGAGATTGCCTTGATATTCTGCAACCCGAAGAAAAAGATCTGATTTTGATGTATATATACAATTTAACAGAACATATTCATCACTATAATAATAAATTGGAAAATAACTGTTTCAGAGAATCTCTTCGCCATTTAAGATTGTACAAAGATAATCAAGAATCAAAACAAAATTTTTTAGATTTATTACAAAGAATCGTAGGATGTTATTTATACTGTAACGACAACGATCAAACTTACAATTATTTTCATGCGTACAACTTATTATCAAATAGTTCTAATAAGGTAGAAGTCGAAGAATATACTAATTACATAAAAGATAATTTATCGTCAGAAAAATCGGATGCTTTTTTCAGAGATTATGACAAATATTTAGAATTTATTTTTTAAAAGACAAATCAAATCGGTTGGATTTAATATAACCTTTCTTATAGCATTTAATTTTCAATGTTAAAAAAATAAAAACCACAAATACAAGTAGTTGCAAAACAGCGGCATTTCATATAGAGTCCGCCCATCTCCACAAAAACAGTGTATAATACGCAATAGCAACATGATACGCGGTTGCCTCAAAAAGTGTTGCAGTAATGAGGCTGAACGCAAATTCTTACAACTATAAAAGTCTCACAACATGATTTCTCGAGGGACGTATTCGTCCATTGATCTTATACTAAGATAACTATCTTGTTTAATTAGAGTTCTAATAAATTCTTCACATTCATCAAAAGTCATCAATCCCTTTTGTAAAGCTTTATATAACATATCCTCGGTTGTTATGTATACAATGTCATTCTGAACACAGAAATTTATAATGTGCTTAACATTACTACTAGCGATGACATTATGATTATACTTACAATAAACCAGACAAAGACTCTCTCCATAACCATATTTCTTTTCTAAATCACCTATATCTAGGAGTATGGACTCGGATTCGGATTCGCTTGAAGGATCCCAAGCAATTACTTTGATATTATTAAATGTCTCTATATATCTATCAAAAATGTTTCGATGATATGTTCCTAACCTAAGCTCTTCTTCTAGAACTGAGTGAATACATATTCCGGTCAATACTCGGCCATAGATTCCGGTGATACTCGGCCACCTTGTTAAACATTCATTATTTTGTTAGTTCAAAGATATAACTAATATTTTTTTCGTAGACTATCTCCTTTCAGTTCAATGCGTATTGACTTATGCGCTATCCTGTCCAGACATGCCTCTGCAAGCATTTCACTACTAAAGATGGAGTACCAATCGGTGACGGCAAGCTGACTTGATATGATTACGGATTTCTTGTGATAACGGTCGTCAATTATTTGTTCAAAGTCGTTTTGTTGCTGACCTTCCAGTTTTTTCATTCCGAAGTCATCAATAATAAGCAGATCGAGCTGTTCAATTTTTTCGAAGAACCTGAGTTCATGTCCTTCAAGCCTGGCGAGCCTGAGCTCATCCAGCATCCTCTGCACGGTGTAGTAACGGACGCGATATCCAAGCCGGCAAGCCCTTTCACCAAGTGCTGTCGCCATGAATGATTTCCCGGTGCCGGTCGGTCCGCTGATTATGATTACAGTGCCGTTTTTAAGATACTCTCCGGTAGATAGCTGGGTTATCGTTCCGGCACTTATGCCGCGTAATTCACTTGTGTCAAGTTCTTCGACAGTTGCCATCTGCTTGAAAGCGGCTTTCTTGATTAGCCGTTCTATTCTGTTATTTTGACGGTTATCGATTTCGCTCTGAAGTAGAAGCTCAAGACCGTCCGTAAGGGTAAGCTTGTTTGTCTGATGTGTTTCGTTGATTATTTTCCAGCATGATGCCATACCGGGCATATGTAGTTTTTGGAAAGATGATTGTATTTGTTCCATGTTGTATTAGTCGTTTATTGAAAGAACAGATTGCCACGCATGTTAGCATGATCTTTGGGTGTTGGTGTGGATGTGAATGACGGCTCATGAGAGCATTTTACCAGAGTCTTGATGACATTCTCAAGCCGTTTCCCTGTGAACAAGTGATTCTCAATGCAGATTTCACATGCCTGGTCAAAGAACTGTGGCTGATTGTCTCTCCGCAGGCGAAGCATCATATCGCAAGTTTTGTAGTAGTATTCCGGTGGAAGGCTGCCGTTTGATCTTTCGAACAGGAGATTGAACAGTTGAAAGAGAGGCCCCGACACACCCTGTGCCCTTCGTTTGTAATAGTCGGCAGAGCGTTTGGTAAAGGCCAGAGTGTTGGAGGCCAGATGATCGTCATTGGAAGTATATCCGAAGCTTCTTTCTCTGGAATGGACTGCTACCTGTTCGCCTTTTACATAGATTTTTACAAGCGATGTAGTAAAGATTATTCTGGCTTTGCAGCCGATTAGAGTATAAGGCACAGAGTAGTAGTGTTTGTCGCAGCTCAGATATACATGACCATTCTGCTGCACGGTAACATCGGCATATCGTTTCATCATGTACGGCGTATCCGGCAGAGGCTTCAAGGCCTCCTTTTCCACTGCATGAAAGTGCTCCTCTCTGCTGTATGGACGTTGCTGCATCCTTGTCCGATTATGTGCCTTAAGAAACTCGGCGACAGAGGCATTTAATTCCCCGGCAGAGAAGAACTGGCGATTATGCAATTTGGCATAGATGCGGTTATAAATGATTTTTACCTGATTCTCAACCAGACCTTTGTGCGTGGGTGAATATGGCTGACAGGGAAGGACTACAAACCCATAGTGATTACCCATATCCTCCATGGCCTTATTGATTGTGGGTTCATATTTGTCTGCTTTCACAACAGCTGCCTTGAGATTGTCGGGAACTACTATCTTGGGAACCCCTCCATAGAACTCAAGACATCGGCTCAAAGCATACAGGAAGTCTTCTGTCTTTTGCGAAGGCACACAAAACGCGAAGGCATAGTCTGTACAGGCAAGCGTGGCCACAAAGACTTGCATGGGTATACATTCTCCTGTATTGATATTGACATAGCCTAATGTATCTCCTGCAAAGTCAACATAGAGCTCATTGCCGGCTTCGTGACGTAGAACCGATGTGGATTGCTTCTGAGCCTTCAGATGTTGCGCAAGATGAAAGAAAAATTGAGACTTGCCATAACCGTCAGGATATATTTTTCTGTAGTCTTCCCAAACCATAAAACGTGTAACATGTTTATGGCCCAACTGCTCTACAAAGTCGGGCAACAGACCAAGAAAGGTAGACATCCGATCATCTGTGTATGCCGGATTTCCGGAATGGAAACGCCGTTCAAGAACCGGATCCTCTAGCTTGAGTAAATCATTAATGCCCAGGGAGTCCTTGTGGGCTGCATTTACAAACTCGTTGACTTTATCCCGGCTAATGCCAAGATGCTTGGCAATTTGCCTATTGGAGACGCCATCTTGGCTCAGTTGGAGCATTTGTTTAATTGTGCTCATGTCTATTATTGTTCCAGCCATATATCTTTGCTTTTAACATTTTTTCCTCTGTTAAAAACAAAAATAGACGATTTGCTAAATGAGTGGCCGATAATGCTCCGGAAAGAATTGAAAATGCTTGCTTTAACTTTCCAAACTGGCCGACAATGCCCCGGAAAACATCGCCATAATCTGCAAACCTGTACCGTCTTTGTGAAACTGGCTGACAATGCTCCGGAAAAAGTGCATTTTGCCTCCATTTCTTGATTAATTCGTTCATTTTTTACCTTTTTATTGGTGAACGAGTATCATTTTTAGATCATCTTAGGCTGGAATTTCTGGCCGACTATGCTCCGGAATATGTAAGCAAAAATTTTAGAGGACTATGT
>JALNXR010000151.1 GCA_023230265.1 Bacteroidales bacterium
GTATAGAAAAAACCGGAAGAGGTTTGGTAGGCTCGATAGAATAGTTAATTTTGTAATAATTTAAAATCAACAGGTATGAATTTCCTTGTATTTCTTGAACAACAGCCAGCTGCTACGGGCGGGAGCTGGAGTTTCCTCATAATGATGGGGCTAATATTCGTTGTTATGTACTTTTTTATGATCCGTCCCCAACAGAAAAAGCAAAAGGAGCTTGTTAAATTCAGGAGCTCTCTTCAAAAAGGGGATAAAGTTGTGACAGCAGGCGGAATTTATGGTGTAATTTCGGAGGTAAAGGAGCAGTATGTCCTTATTGAGGTGGACACTAATGTTAAACTAAGAATTGACAAGTCTTCCATTGTTAAGGATGTGTCGGATATTCAGGCAAGTGCCAGATAATTTGGCACTATGTTAAAGTTCAGAAGGATATCATTTTCCTATGAAAGGGGCAGACAGGTTTTACTTTTCCTGTTCTGCCTCTTTCTGGCATTTGTAATCTGGTCTGTTCATAAATTATCAGGAGACTTTAGCACATATTTCAATTACAGGGTCCATCTTAAAACGGTGATTAACGGCCGTGATGCAGAAGCGGTTTCAGAAAATCTTATGACTCTCAGAATCAGAGCAGGAGGTTTTTACATTCTCAAGCAGAAATTTACAAGAGAGTGGCCATCGGTATTTTTAAATGTGGATTACAGGCAGTTAAACAGAGTTCCCGGAAATGAGGGGCACTATTCGCTTATTTCAACAAATCTCAGGGAGAATATCAGAGAAGCTCTGGGAGAATCTATCGTGATGGAAAGTGTTGTTTCTGATACTCTTTTGTTTGTGCTTACCCGTGAAAACTCCTATAAGGAATAACTTAATTTCTTAATATAATATGTTTTGCTTTGCCTGCACCGGAGGAATTGGTTCAGGAAAATCCTACACAGTAAGGGTTTTCACAGCTTTGGGTGTTCCTGCATATGTGGCCGATCTTAAGGCAAAACAGTTGTATGACAAGGATAAGTCTCTGATATGGAGACTTTGCGAACTGCTTGGTAACGAGATTTATGTTGACGGGATTCTCCAGAAACAGGTGATGGCATCCAAGATTTTTGCTGACAAAAAATTGCTGAAACGAGTGAATGCGATAGTTCATCCCAGGTTGCTTGAGGATTTTTTTGAATGGAGGGATGAGAGAGTAAAGGAGGGGACAGAGATGATAATATACGAATCTGCGATATTTTTGGAAACCCCGTTGTTTCACCAGATAGCTGATAAAGTCATTGTCGTTACTGCTCCGGAAGAGGTCAGGATTAAAAGGGTGATGAAGAGGGATAATATGCAGGAGTATCAGGTAAGACAGAGAATAAGCAAACAGTGGAATGATGAAAAAAGACTTTCAATGGCCGATTTCATTATCTTTGCGGACGGAAAAAGGGCTGTGCTTCCCCAGATACTGAATATTATCGAGGTGGCACGCAGACTATATATCAAAGAATAATGGGTGTCGGAAAATGGATAACAGGTGCCCTGGGCTGGGCACTGGGAGGGCCGATAGGAGGGATAATCGGATTTGCACTGGGTTCTCTTATGGAAAAGGGAGAACAGCACAGAGAGGGAGCAGTTTATTCTCCTGCCGAGGAGAGAAACAGCTTTATGGTCTCTCTGCTTGTCCTTTCGTCAGCGGTAATGAAGGCTGACGGAAAGGTGATGAAGTCAGAACTGGATTATGTAAAAAGATTCATTCTCGAAAACTTTGGACCCGATGCTGCATCTCAGGCAGTCAGGCTTTTAAGAGATTTGCTCAGACGTGAAGTGGATGTAATCTCTGTAGGAGGTCAGGTGAGGGCATATATGAATTATGATGCCCGTATGCAACTTCTCCACTATCTTTCAGGTATTGCACTTGCAGACGGACACCCATCAGCATCCGAACAGGAGGTTCTCAAAAAGATAGCAATTGCCATAGGGATAAACGTCAGAGATTATGAATCTGTGTTTGCTATGTTTGGCGCGGGAATTGAATCGGCATACAAGGTACTCGAAATTGATTCCGGAGTTTCAGACGAAGAGGTAAAAAAGGCCTACAGGAAAATGGCGGCAAAACACCATCCTGATAAAGTCTCAAATCTGGGACCTGATGTGCAGAGAGCTGCCGAGGAGAGATTCAAAAGTATATCAGAGGCTTACGAAAAGATTAAAAAAGAGAGAGGAATAGTATAAATTGTTCAGTTAAAAAATTATGAAAACAGATTTAAAGAAAATTATATCGGTATCAGGACAACAAGGCCTTTTCAGGTTTGTTTCCCAGGCAAAATCGGGTGTTATTGCAGAATCCCTTACAGATAAAAAGAGATCCCTTTTTGGAATTAATTCCAGGGTTACTGCTCTTTCTGATATATCTATCTACACAGAGGATAAGGAGATGCCCCTCCGGGAGGTGTTGATCCGTATCAGGGAGAAGCTATCAGATGGTGATGCGCCAATCCACGGCTCCTCTCCTGAAAAACTAAGGGAATTTTTCGCTGATGTCATTCCGGATTATGACAGGGATAAATTTTATGTATCCCACATGAAAAAGGTAGCCGAGTGGTACAATATTTTAAAACAATACGCATCGTTGGAGTTTGAGAGTGATGGACAACCTGAGGAAGAAATTAAAGAGAGTTAAAGTCATCACTCTGGGTTGTTCCAAAAACCGGGTAGATTCTGAACACCTTCTCAGACAGATATCCGGATGCGGTTTTTTTGCTGAGGCAGCTGAGGAGATTGCTGATATTAAAGGGGCTGATATTTTGCTCATTAACACCTGCGGATTCATTCATGATGCAAAGAGAGAGTCTGTTGAAACCATTCTTGAGGCTGTAGAAGAGAAACGCAAGGGCAATATCAGTAAGATTTTTGTGTTTGGATGCCTCTCCCAGAGATATCTGCAGGAGTTAAAGGAATCTATCCCGGAAGTAGACCGTTTCTTTGGTGTCTTTGACAGGGAGAGTGTGGTATCCGCCATTGGAGGTGAATGGGATCACTCATGTTCTCACGAAAGGTACATCACTACTCCGTCTCATTATGCCTATTTAAAGATTTCTGACGGGTGTGACAGGAGCTGCTCATACTGTTCTATACCTCTGATCAAGGGCCCATATACTTCTGTTCCTGAAGATCAGCTGGTTAAGGAGGCTGAATATCTTGTCTCCTCCGAAGTGAAAGAGTTGATTCTTATCGCTCAGGATACAACCTGCTACGGAAGGGATTTAAAGGATGGAAAAAGTCTGGTAAGTCTGGTTAAAAGGCTTTCTGCCATTGATTCTCTGGATTGGATAAGAATATTGTATGCCTATCCGGCAGGATTTCCTTCTGAACTTTTAAATGAGATGGCAGAAAATCCCAAAATTTGCAAATATCTGGATATTCCTCTTCAGCACATTTCTACCAGGGTACTTACTGCAATGAGAAGAGGGGTGGACTCTGCTGAGACCAGGTCGCTGGTGGAGAGAATCAGGAGAGAGGTTCCTTCAATTGCATTAAGAACCACAATGATAGTAGGACATCCGGGAGAGGGGAGACGGGAGTTTAGAGAACTGCTGAATTTTGTAAAGGAGGCACAGTTCGAAAGGCTGGGAGCCTTTACCTATTCACGTGAGGATGGGACATGGGGAGCAGAAAATCTAAAAGAGAGAATAACCAAGGCTGAGAAGGAGGAGAGATATGCCACCCTCATGGAGCTGCAATCTTCTATCTCTTTGAAATACAATTTAACCAGAGTCGGCTCAATAGAAAAAGTATTAATAGACAAAATTGACGGAGGAGTGCTTACAGGCAGAACTCAGAAAGAGGCACCCGAAGTTGACGGAGAGGTGATCATAGGGGGAGAGTTGAAAAAAGAGGATTTTAATAAATTAATTGGTAATTTTGTCCCGGTTGAGATTACGGATGCAGATGAATACGATCTCTACTCAAAAATAGTTTGAATTTTTTAAAAATAAACAGTTATGAAATTACTGGAAGGAAAGGTTGCTCTCATTACCGGTGCAGCACGGGGAATCGGAAAAGCTATAGCACTCAAATTTGCTTCTGAAGGAGCAAATATAATATTTACAGATATAAAGATAGACGATAATGCGCTTGCAACCAGGGATGAGATTGCCTCTTTTGGAGTTAAAGTATTGCCCATTGCCTCAAATGCTGCTGATTTTCAGGAGGCGCACAAGGTGGTGGAAGATGGAGTAAGGGAGTTCGGAAAGATAGATATTCTGGTGAACAACGCAGGAATTACAAGAGACGGACTGATGATGAGGATGAGCGAAGAGCAGTGGGACAGCGTCATAAATGTTAATCTTAAATCTGCGTTTAACTTTATACACGCGATTACACCATTGATGATAAGGCAGAAAAGCGGATCTATAATCAATATGAGCTCGGTTGTGGGAGTTGCCGGAAATGCAGGCCAGGCGAACTATTCTGCTTCCAAGGCAGGTATGATTGGACTTGCAAAATCCATAGCACAGGAACTTGGATCGAGGGGAATCAGGGCAAACGCAGTGGCTCCTGGTTTTATAATTACCGAAATGACCTCCAAATTGCCCGAAGAGGTGAAGAAAGAGTGGGCTCAGAAAATTCCTCTGAGGAGGGGAGGAACACCGGAGGATATTGCAAATGTATCTCTTTTTCTCGCCTCTGATCTCTCCTCTTATGTAACCGGACAGGTTATATCAGTGTGCGGAGGTATGAAGATGTAAAAATTAATTTATGAAAAAGGGTGGCTTAAGGTTGTTGTTCATTCTGTTAACTGCGGGTACTTTTCTCTCCTCCTGCGGTGCCTCTCTTACAACAGTGACCATGGAAAGACGTCTCCCTCCAAAACACCCTGTGGAGTTCAGCAAAAAGAGTATAGCTGTGTTTTCCACTATTGGGAATTTGGAAGACTCAATAGTCAATATTCAGATATCCAAGGCGTTATCTGAGTCCTTGGAGAAAAGGCTATCCCTAAGGAAAGGCTCTGTTCCGGTTTACAACCATTTTCCTGAAGACTCAGCCAGGTATACATCTGATTACATCAGGGAGCTCTCATTGTTGGCTGACTCGGATCTCCTGTTTATTCTCAATGGTGTATGGGCGAACGAACCTGTAATATTACAGAATAGTAATGGGGATGAGAGATTCGGACAAACCTATGCAATTATGACTGTAAACACAGAGATTGTTGTTTATGACGGGATTACTGCTAAAGAATTGGCCAGTGTTGTGTCAAAGGATACTTTGGTAATATCCAGGTTTGTCTCCAGGAACGATCTGAGGAAATCTGTTCTTCTCTCACTCTTTTACCAGTCACTGGTTGATTCAGCCGGAGAGATAGGAGAGTCTGTGGCAGACAATTTCTTTGAGAAATGGGAGCCGATTGAGCGCTATATTTACTATTTCAACAACAGCGACTGGCAGAATGCCCTTGCCTTTGCCCAGAGTTTCAGATGGAGTGAGGCTGCAAAAAT
>JALNXR010000152.1 GCA_023230265.1 Bacteroidales bacterium
GAGTCTGGGTTTCAGCAGCGGTTTTTCCAAAAAGATCACCATAAACTTAAGTTCTGTTTCAGGTGCCGGAACGACAAAAAGCCTGACAAAAAATAACGGCGGTACTTACAGCAGTACTAACGGCGCTGTTTACAACAATATGAACGGTAACACTTACAATTTAGCAGGCAGCGGGTACAACAACGATAGCTACTACTATTATACCCAGCATGTTAATTTAAGTATCCGTTCTGTGATAAAGAAAAGGTATACTTTAAGCACCAATGCAAAGTACAACTATCAGTATTATGAAGCTATGCCCGGTTTCAGAAGGGACGAAGTTATATGGAACGCAGAACTCAGACGCAACTTCGGCAAGCAAAACAAACTGGAAGTAGCTGCCAAAATTTTTGACATACTCAATCAGACCAACACCAACCGGATCAGCATTGTAGATAATTATATCCAGACCTCATCCTCCTGGTTCCTGGGAAGATTCTGGACGATAGAGGCAAAGTATAAATTCTAAAGAACTTTTCTACTCTCTCTATTTTAGTCTCTCAATGTATCGTCGTCAATTTTCTGAGCGTCGGCTACGCGATCTTTTAAGCGGCCAAAATTCCAGCGCAGTGAGAATTTTAAGATACGCCCCAGTTGGTCACGCGATGAATCCATACGAAAATTGACTCCGGTTATTTGATTATGTACAGATATGCGAGACTTAAAAGGGTTTGAAATCTCCACCGAAGCGAATAGTATATTCTTGATAAGTGCCTGGGTATGTGCAAGTCTGAAATTATGATTGTAATAAACCCGGAAGGCCTGGCTTGTTCCCATATTTGAAGATAGCCAATAGCTGAAGGTTGTACTTCCGGTCGGCCACAAACGGCCTGAGAGGTAGACCTCACAGTTGGCACCTCCAATACGGGTGCCATCTACGTTGGGGTTGGGACTATGATAGGATTCCACACTGTAGCCTGCAGTCATTTGGATATTTATAATTTTTATCAGCGAAAGACGACTTTTTATATTGATACCGTATTTGTTTCTTTGGCCGATATTTTCGTAGGTTGTCATGCTGATACCGTCAGTGTTTAACGAGGTAACCTGCTCGATAGCATGGGTGATTATTTCGTATGAAAAGCCAAGTGTTACCTCATTTTGTGTTCCTGAAAGGAGTCCCTTGCCTGCTCTGTTCGCTTGTTTGCGTGATTCTTCTATTCTGCGACTTATTGACAACGAGATACGCCTGAGATGTTCTGGCCTGAGTTCCGGATTGCCGGCAAAAAGATTATTGGGATCGGTATCGGTTATGTATGGATCGAGCCGGGCAAATGAAGGGCGCACACTTCTTTCAATATAATTGACAAGTAATATATGTTTTGGTATAAATGTCCCTAAGAACATAAAGGAGGGGTTGAATGTAAATTGAGAATAATCGAGCGGACTGCCTGTACTGAGAAAGCCTCCTTTATCGTTTTCGAATTCTAAAGAAAAATTTGCTGTTCCCTGCCACTTCAAAGAGCGGTAATTATAGCCCGGGATCAAACCGACTACTTGCTGGCGGTAGTCCAGACCGCCTGTAAGCATGGATCCCTCATATTGAGATTGGTTGTAACGGCGATGGTTGTAGATTGCAGATATGCTCAACCATTGGCCGCAAAATCCGTAAGGATCATTTGCCGGAGATTTAATTTTTATCTTATCAATCCATTGGGTTGCATGGGTCTGTGAGGCCCGGTCTGCTTGCCAGCTTTGCTGTTCCTCCGGAGAGTCAACAGCCTGCAAACCGTCGAAGATGGTTTGCAGGCGGGAGGTTTGGTCTCTGTTATCATTATACTGGTAGAGAAATTGTGTAGTTCTGTTTTTGGATTGGTTGATAAAATATTGAAAATCTCCGCTCACTCTGGGAGTCGTGTGGTCAATGAATTTGGTTTTGATGGTTTGCGTTTGCACAAACGTTTCTTGCCCATTGGCCTCATGACGGATGGTTTGCACTTGGGTATTGGCATTACTCTCACCCATGGAGGTTCGAATACCAAAATAGAGATTTTGTCCCCAAAGCTTGGTGCTGCCGCGAAGTGCCAGGTTGTGCCAGAGCCGCTCGTTCCAGGATTCTGAAGCGGTTTCAAGAGAGGAGACAGTAGCCCCGACGGCATTATACTGCTCTCGCAGCGAATAGCTGTTCAGCCTGGGACTGTTCCCGTAATTAACGCTGTAGCCAAAACGCAACACTACCTTGTCGCGAATCTTGGAGACCACATCCACGCTGCCTCCGTAGGCATTGCTGGTGGCTGCATCTCCCTTTATTTCGGCTGCGTAGCCATTGGGCAGAGGGCGGGAAGTAGTTATATTCAGGATATATCCGTCGTTATCGTATTGAGGTGAGCCCGGCGGGATCACCTCGATTTTATCCATGACATCTCCACGAATCAATCTCATAGGGAATTGGGTCCCTGCATTAATCATTTCGTTTCGTTCTCCGTCGATGAGCACTTGCTGGATCTTTACACCGTCATATTCGAGTCTCCCATCTGCCGTATTTGAATTTATACGAGGAATTTTATCTATGATCTCGCTCATTTTCTTGCGTTTAGCCTCAGGATCACGGGAGACATCGTAAACCCAACGATCAAGTACATGAGTCAGAAGAGGCCGTTCTGCGGTTATTACCGCTGCCTCCAAATGGATGGAGGGATTGTCTAAATCGGGATAAAGCCGTATTGTCCCCAAAGTAGTATCGGCAGCCAATGCTATTGTTAAAGAATCAGTCACATAGCCATCGGCATGGAATACCAGTTTATAGGAACCTGTACGGGGAGCCTGCCAGGCAATGAAACCGTCGAATTTGGCATAGCTAACTTTAAGCAACTTCCTCTTTCCCTCTTCATAGCTCCACATTGATGCCCAACTAACAGGTTCCCCTCCCGGAAGGGCAACTACTTTAGCCGATACCAAAATTTTTTCCTGCCGGTCTTGCCCAAAAACCATCAGGGAAAGTAAAGAGAGCAATATCGTGGAGACACAAGATTTCATAATAGCCTGCAAATGTGATGAAGTATTTTTATGCATTACGATGTAATTCCTAAAACATAATATAATCTACCAACGTCTGTCAGACAGATGCGGTATGAACAATTTCTGTGAAGAGACGAAATACTCTGTGTGTTTTAGGGGAGGTAAACCAATATAACTGATTGGCTTGGACATTCGTCAACAATCTGTTTGCCAATCTCCTCATCTACCACAGCGTTCTCTTTAACCTGCGGATAACCGGTCGGTCCCCATTCGAGAAAATCTGAACCAATCTCGATGCAGTGCCCACATTGCGAACAGGTATCATAATTAAAACCCATAGTCCAAGTACCCATAATGGATGCAGTGGCTACTAAACTAATTGTTGATAACGCAATTATTGCTATTATCAGACGATTGGTGAATAATTTCTTTAACCTTTTCATGATTTTGATAATAAGTATGTTAAGTCGTATTGCGATAAATATACAATAATTTATTAGATTTCCAAAAAATGTTCTTAATTGTTCTACTTCTTTCTATTTCCGCATCAAAAGTGCCATTCTAGGTGTCTCTCACCTGTAACCAAAAGGTTTATGTATGATATTCTTTGTCACCATTGCGGACTTATTATCAAAATGAGAGATGAATAAATTTTTGCAGCCTTTGAAATTTTTATTAGTTTTGCAGTCCCAAATGTTGGGATGCGAATGCGGAAATAGCTCAGTTGGTAGAGCATAACCTTGCCAAGGTTAGGGTCGCGAGTTCGAGTCTCGTTTTCCGCTCACAAAAATAAAAACTGCCGGAAGAACCGGCAGTTTTTGTTAGGGGGGGGGGAGTTCAACGACGAAGATTTTGTCATTGAACTATCAATCTGATGTTTGCAAAACACAAACTTTGCATCCCGGAAAGTTTGTGTTTTTATGTAGCTGAATATCATGCGAATAACAAAATCTTCATCGTTGAATATTTTTACTTATCTTCGCGCCGGGAACAACCGGAGTTCATCCTGATCTTTATCTCCTTTGTGTCATTCACGGCTCTGCTGTGTGTTTTCCTGAGTTGAAACCGACCTTTTACAGCTTCTTTGTTTCTGAGAAACCGGAGTGGTTGCTGCGTACAAACATATCGCGACATTCACTACAAACATATATGCGCTTAAATAAGACAACTTTTTGTGTGCCGATGGAAATCATTAAATGCAAACAGGACTCTTTCATGCGGGTTGAACTCTTTAAGACAGGTTGAACTCTTTAAGACAGGTTGAACTCTTTAAGACAGATACAGCACCTGTGCTACGGAGTGTATTATAAATAAAATTTAAAACATGAAATCATTTTTTATTGGGAATTTCGAAATTAAACTACCGATAATTCAAGGGGGAATGGGAGTTGGCATATCATTGAACAACCTTGCCTCAGCAGTCGCCAATGAGGGAGGAATCGGAGTTATTTCTTCTGCAGGGATCGGATTGCTGTACCCTGAATATAAAGGTAATTATCAACAAAAGAGCATTTGGGGCTTAAAGGAGGAGATCCGCAAAGCCCGCGAAAAAACCTTGGGAGTTATTGGAGTCAACATCATGGTCGCCATATCGAATTTTGCCGATATGGTTAGAACATCAATCGAAGAGGGGGTTGATGTAATTTTCTCCGGAGCCGGGCTACCGATGGACCTTCCATCGTACCTGAAACCCGGCAGTAAAACACTGCTGGTGCCGATAGTTTCGTCTTCGCGTGCTGCAAAGCTGATTTGCGACAGATGGAATTCAAACTACAACTATCTGCCTGATGCAATTGTGGTTGAAGGACCTAAAGCCGGAGGACATCTCGGGTTCAAAGCCGATCAGATAGAGGATGAAAACTATTCACTTGAAAATCTTATCCCCGGTGTGGTATCAGTTGCTGAAAGCTACAGGGGTGAAAAGCGCATACCTGTTATTGCAGCAGGCGGTATAACGACAGGAGAGGATATTGCCAGATTTATGGATCTTGGTGCATCGGCAGTGCAGATGGGTTCTATCTTTGTCCCGACTGACGAGTGCGATTGCTCCATGGAGTTCAAAAAGGTCTACATAAAATCTTCACGGAAAGACATCCGCATTATTAAGAGTCCGGTAGGCCTTCCGGGTCGTGCCTTTGACGGAGAGTTTTTGCAGAATGTGTCTGAGGGAAAAGAGGTTCCCCGCAACTGTCCCTACCACTGCATAAAGACCTGCGACTATACAAGGAGTCCATACTGTATAATCAAAGCACTTTATAACGCAGCAAAAGGGAATATGAAAAAAGGTTATGCATTTGCCGGATCAAATGCTTATCTTGCAGAGAAAATAAGCAGTGTAAAGGAGGTAATTGAAAAGCTGAAGGCCGACTTTCTTCTTTCCAAAGCGGCAATTCAAGGATAAAGGCCGGAAGGCCGGAAAGACTCCATAAGGTCAACTACCACCGCTAAACCTGGAACAAATCGTATATCGA
>JALNXR010000153.1 GCA_023230265.1 Bacteroidales bacterium
TACCCGCAATAACAGCTGCTGATGCACCGTGATCGAATGCCAGCTCACCAAAAACCCTCACTCTTTTACAGACTTTATACCATGAGAGGCTTGCATTTCCTCCCCATGCACCAGCTTCTCCCCACTTTTTTATCTTAACAGAATCCCTGCCGGCATATGGATGGTCATAGCGGTACAGGAGTGTTGTCTGGGATACTGTAAATCCGGATCCCCTATAGTTTAAATTAAATCCTGCAACCGTTCCATAGAGATTTTTCCTTCTGGAGAAAGTCGTAGCTGTGTTGTGTAGCCCGGTTGTAAGAAGAGATGTAAAACCCTCTTCCGTAATCCTGGCATCATATCCTCTGTATGAAGTCATTATCGAAATATCTGATTCTTTAAACCTGAGCGTCACAGCCACCCCGCAGAAGGAGTCATTCTCCCCTGTGGAATTATATGGCAGAATGGCAGACTCCTTTTTGCACAGAGAGGATGGTTGTGTTTCCAGAGTGGCAGGAAAGGAGTTCCACAGCACAAGTCCCTGACCGAAACGGGCGGAATAGCTTCCTGCCACTATCCTCTCTGTCACCCCCTTTGTGTGCAGTAGCAGGGAGGCTGAAAGATAATCGACACCCGGCTCACCCGGATCTTTCTCGGAGGTGATGCAGATTTTCACCAAATCCCTGCACTCGTATTTCAGCTGTGCGTATAGATACCCCGGAGCTCCTGCATACCTGCAATCGGGCTTTTTCTGATACTCCTCCCTCGAAACCGGTGTGAAGCCCTGCTGTTTTTCCGGTATGAATTTAAACCTGGATAATAGTTGTATCCGTGCATCCCTCCATAAAGCAGGCAGATTGAGGGGTAAAAGTTCCCCTCCGCCTTGCGGAGAGATAAAAGGGAGCATCAACTCTGCCTGCCACCTCTCTATTCCGGGAATATTAAATAGTTCGTTCAGAGAGACAAACTCTCCATACTCTCTTCTGTACTCCAGAATTGCCTCTTTCTGAAAACTGCTGAGAAAAAAGAACTTATCCAGATCTTTAAGCTCAATATTATTGATGTTCAATGGCCTGTCCAAAGCCTGCCGGAAAAAGTCTGCCAACTCCTCACTATACTCCTCCCCCGGACCCTCCCCGTTTTCGTAAAGCTGGAGCAGTTTCATCAGGAGCTCCTCCGGAAGCTCCCTTATCCCGGTTTCTTGCTTTAAAGTGTCATCACAAGCAACTCTTCCCGCTTTAACAACTCCTGTGTTTCTGCAGAATTCTCCGCTCTCCGGCTCTGACCTTGCCTCAATACAAAACAAAACCCTGCCGGCGCACAGCACCAGCCAGGCAATAATCCCTCTCCTCATAAAATCTCCCCCTCATAAAAAATTGTTAAAGAAAACTATATCACTCTGAATTGAAATTTCTCCTCCTCCAGCTCCTTGTTCGCCTTTATCACCTTTTCTGCCAGCTTCTCCTTATACTCTTTAACCCTGATATTCAAATCCCTGTCCGACAGAGCCAGTATCTGGGAGGCAAGTATTCCGGCATTCGCTGCACCGTCCAGAGCAACAGTTGCAACCGGTATTCCTGTGGGCATCTGCAGGATTGAGAGTACAGAATCCCACCCGTCCATAGAGTTGGATGATTTTACCGGCACACCTATAACAGGAAGGTGAGTGTAAGCAGCAATAACACCGGGCAGATGAGCCGCTCCGCCAGCCCCGGCAATTATCACCTTAATTCCCCTTGTGGCGGCATTCATCCCGAACTCCATAACCCTGCCAGGCACTCTGTGTGCTGACAGAGCGTTGATTTCAAAGGGTATTTTCATGATTTCGAGCACCTCCGCAGCCTTCTTCATTACCGGATAATCCGATGTGCTGCCCATTATTATACTTACTAAGGGATTCATCTTACAAATACTTAATTTGGTTAATGACAAAATTAATACTTAATTTAGCAGAGACAAATTTTTTAAAGATGAACCGTATCAAGCTTCATGATAAGTATTTTAAAATTTTTATCCCTTATGAAAAGATTGAGGAGTCAATAATAAAAGTGGCCGGGAGATTGAACAGGGATTATATAAACAAAAATAATCCCCTGTTCCTGAGTGTATTGAATGGTTCTTTTATGTTTGCTGCCCATCTAATGAAGTATCTCAGTTTTGACAATGAAATCTCATTTATAAGACTCTCCTCCTACTCCGGGACCTCCTCAACCGGTGAAGTCAAGCAGCTGCTGGGTTTTGACCGGCCTCTTAAGGGGAGAGATGTCATTATCCTTGAAGACATTGTGGACACAGGAGAAACAATTGCAGAGATGTATAATATGATGCTCAGGGAACAGGTTGCCAGTGTTAAAATCTGCACTCTGCTCTTAAAACCTGCCGCTTACCGTTACTCTGATACAATCAGCGTGGATTATGCTGCAATTGAGATTCCAAATGACTTTATTGTAGGTTTCGGCCTGGACTATGACGAACTTGGCAGGAACTACAAGGATATTTATGTTCTGGATAAATAACAGTCTGTATGAAATATTATATAATATTCGGCCCTCCCGGGGCCGGTAAGGGTACTCACTCAGAACTTCTGGTAAAAAAGTTCTCTTTTTTACATATCTCAACCGGTGACCTTCTCAGAAGAGAGATCGCTAAAGAAAGCGAGATCGGTAAAAAGGTTAAAAGCCTGATTGATAACGGTGAACTTGCAGATGATGAGACTGTGCTTCGTCTGATAGAGAATGTAATTATTTGTCCTGCCCTGGAGTGCAGGGGTTTTATTCTGGACGGTTATCCCAGAAATTTAAAACAGGCATTGGAGCTGGATAAGTTACTTGCCAAAAGAGGGAGCCGGATCAACGGAGTAATCTCTCTGATAGTGGATGAGGATACAATTGTCGGGAGAATCCGCAGAAGGGCTCTGATTGAAAACAGGAAGGACGACCTGGAAACAGAGACAATACTGCATAGAATCAAAACTTATCACACCTGCACAGAACCATTGATTGACTACTATAAATCAAAAGGATGCTACTATTCCGTTGACGGATCAACAACCATTGAGGAGGGATTTGAAAGCATTTGCAGAATAATTGAGAGACTGAACAGTGAGCAACAGTAATTTTGTAGACTATGTAAAGCTTTTCTGCCGTTCCGGGAACGGAGGCAAGGGGGCAATGCACCTGAGGAGAGAAAAATTTGTTCCCAAAGGGGGACCCGACGGAGGTGACGGAGGAAGAGGAGGAGATATAATTCTCAGGGGCAATGCTCAGTACTGGACTCTTATACACCTTAAATACAGAAAACACATAAGGGCAGAGGACGGAGAGCCGGGGGGAGGCGCACTGAGACACGGAGCGGACGGGAAAGATATATATCTGGATGTTCCACTCGGTACAGTTGCCAAGGTGTCCGACAGCGATGTTATTATTGCCGAAATTACTTCTGACGGGGAGGAAAAAATTCTGGTTAAAGGTGGAAGAGGAGGATTGGGGAATGCCAACTTTAAATCAGCCACTAACCAGACTCCCAGATATTCCCAGCCGGGTGAACCGGGAGATGAAAACTGGTACATACTGGAACTCAAAATACTGGCAGATGTCGGGCTTGTCGGATTTCCCAATGCAGGAAAATCCACTCTTCTTTCTGTGGTTTCTGCCGCAAAACCCAGGATTGCAGATTATCCCTTCACAACTCTGGAGCCAAACCTTGGTATAGTAACTGTTTATGACGAAAAATCTTTTGTAATGGCAGACATTCCAGGAATAATAGAGGGGGCTCATGAGGGAAAAGGTCTGGGAATAAGGTTTTTAAAACACATTGAGAGGAACTCCATGCTGCTTTTCATGATACCTTGTGACAGCAGCGATATTTCTGGTGAGTATAAAATACTGCTTAAGGAACTCAGGGAATACAATCCTGAGCTGCTTGACAAAGAGAGACTTCTCGCAATTACAAAATCTGACCTGCTGGATAGTGAACTGGAAAAGATCATCAAAAAAACTCTCCCGAAAAGGGTCCCGCATCTTTTTATCTCATCTGTTACCGGAAAAGGGATCGGAGAACTTAAGGAGATGTTGTGGAAAAGACTCAACGGATAATTACATCCTAAAAGTGACAGTATGATAGAGAAGGTGATAGAGGCAGACAAAGAGCTTTTTTTTACCCTTAACGCTCTTCACACTCCGTTTCTTGATAAGGTAATGGTAACCCTGTCGGCAGAAATGCCGTGGGTCCCTCTGTATATCGGAGTAATTTTCTTTCTATTTTTTTCTCTCTACCGGGGTGACAGGACCGGATCAGAATCAGAAAGGATGATATTGAAAAGAAAAAATCTCAAATATGCTCTCTTTACCCTCCTGGCAGTTCTGATTACATTCTCCCTTACAGATTCCGTTTCAGGATTTATCAAAGACAGTGTGGAAAGGTTCAGGCCTGCATACGACCCGGTTACGGGAGTGATGGTGAGGCTGCTTGAGCATAAGGGAAGCCTCTACGGATTTCTCTCTTCACACGCTTCAAACACCTTTGGCTTTGCAATGATAACTTCATTGATTTTCAGGAACCGGATATACACCTTTTCTCTGTTCACATGGGCTGCTCTGGTGAGTTACAGCCGCATCTATGTCGGGAAACATTACCCTCTGGATGTTATCTGCGGAGCTATACTCGGGATATTGATCGCTCTGCTTATCCATTATTTTCTATCTTTGATCCTGAGAAAATCAAAATTGGATAAATAAATGCTGTACATCATAGACCGTTCTGCAGATCCCTGGTGGAATCTGGCTGCAGAGGAGTATCTTTTCAAGGAATTCAATGAACCTGTTTTCCGGCTGTGGCAGAATGATAATGCAATTATTATCGGATTGCATCAGAATGCATATGCCGAGATAAATCTTGATTTTGTAAAGCAGAATAACATAAAGGTGGTGCGGAGACTTACAGGTGGAGGAGCTGTCTTTCACGATCTGGGCAATGTAAATTTTACATTTATCGATAACCGCATTAAAGGTGAAGATAGTGCCGGGATGTTTGCACGTTTCACAAAACCTGTACTGGATGCACTCAATAAACTTGGAGTGAATGCCTCTCTTGAGGGGAGAAATGACCTGATGATAGATGGGAGAAAATTCTCCGGAAACGCTCTGGCAGTCTATAGGGAGAGGGTGCTTCAGCATGGGACTCTTCTTTATTCATCCTCTATCCGGGATCTCTCGGGTGCACTGGCATCAAGGGCAGAAAAATTTGAAAGCAAATCGGTTAAATCCAATGCAGCAAGGGTGACAAACATTTCTGAACATCTTAAATCTCCTATGACTATCGGTGATTTTATTTCTTACATGGAAAAGGAGATCACACAGGGCAGGGACTACAATATTTATACATACAGCAGAAAAGATCTTGATGCAATCTCAGAACTGAGGGAGAACCGTTACAGCCGGGACTCCTGGAATTACGGCTCCG